>NZ_CZVH01000032.1:0-55516 GCF_001458555.1 Candidatus Kryptobacter tengchongensis
ACATTTTCTTAATTATCCGACCTTCAATAAATACAGTTGCAGGATCAATGCCAGCATTTTTTAAAATTCGGACCGATTCACGAACACTGTCTTTAGCACTTAAAAATGTTTCAAGAAACCAGTCCTTATCTAAACTTTTTGGTTTTTCCATTTTTGTTTTTGTGTCCCGAATAAGTCTACCAAGCGGTAATTTACCCAGCTCTTTTAATTTTGGTAGAGCCCATTTAGCAACTTCAAAAGCAAGTCCTTGCCATGTTTCTGTAAAAGCAGTTTTTCCATCGGGGAAATGTATCTTAGCAGATATTTTGGTATATGTAACATTTTGTTGGTTTAAATCCTTCAATGAAATTTTTGATGTTTCTGGTTTGGGAGGTTGTTGGATTGTGCTTATTACTAACTCTGGAAATTTTTCGCTGACATTTGGCATAGCTGGGCGCCATAGAGCCAAAAGTTTTCTTGCAGAGTCGCCCAAAGTATCTTCACTTAGTTGAATTTTGAAGATATTATTCCCGCCAACTACATTCATATCATATAGTTCCCATACATCTCCATCTGTGAGAACAAAATATGGGACCTTGTTTTGCCAGCAATATTGAAAACCGATATCTCTCACTTTGTTTAAATCCGTTCCAAGTGGTTTTGCCTCCACCATTACCAGAGGAGTTCCATTGTAATAAAGTCCATAGTCTGGGCGACCTTGAGGAGTTGAGATTTCAGGTATCACATGTTCTGGGTTTTCCGTGTCCCATCCGAGCGCACGCAAAATAGGGTCAATAAGCACATAGCGTGTGAGCATTTCATTTTGGCGAAGTTGGGCCCCAAATTTTTGCATTTTGTCTTTGACCTTTGAAATGGCATCAATAAGCTTGTCCATTGTTCTTCTCGTGTTAATTTGGTTCAGTTTAAAGTTATGATTTTCCAGATAAAATTTCAAGCGTTTTTAAAAAGCGTTGAAGATAGTGGAGTTTAAGACATAGTTTGACATAGGGCTAAAGTTAGAAATGAGTAAAATGTAAATTTTGAAAATGTTAAACTTGAATTTTTTGGCAAAGTTTCTTTTTCTTGATTTTTTGTGCATTAGTTTTTATCTTATTTTTGAATTCTCAAAATAAACTTTGGAGGTTAGATATGGCACGAGATAATAACGAAGGGATGTTCAAGGGATTTTTGATTGGATTTCTTGTTGGGAGTGCGTTGGGGGCTGTTCTTGCTATGTTGTTTACACCAAAGAGTGGGAAAGAAATGAGAGCTTTAATTAAAGAAAAATCCGCACAGGCTAAAGAGAAAGCGGAGGGATATCTTGGTGAGGCAAAGGCGAAAGCGGAAGAGGTGATTGAGAAAGCGAAAGAAGAAGCTGAAAAAATTAAAAGGGAGGTTGATGAGATAATTTCTTCGGCAAAGCAAAAAGTTGAAACGGTTAAGGAAGCGGTGAAATCTGGGATTGAAACTTATAAAGAGGAAACGAAAAAGAAAAGTTAAATGAATGCAGAGGCAAGACATTATGTCTTGCCTTTTTTATTTTTAAAATTAACTTTGGTGGGTTATGGAGCTTCTAATTCAAATCTTAACAGCTTTGCTCCTTGCGAGTGCGGTTATAGCTATTGTTTATCTCATTATTGTTTTTATAAGGTTGAGTTCACTGCTTGAAAATTTGAACAAAACGATGGGTGAAATCAACTCAAAGCTTCCGTTAATTCTTGAAAATTTTCAAAGGATCTCGGTGCAACTTGTAGATGTGACATCAAAAGCTCAATCCCAGCTTGAGACAATTCAGAATTTATCGGAGACAGTTCAATCTTATCTTCAGCGTTTCAAGGGTGTATTTTCATCTGACAGTTCCCCATCTTTGGAGGGATTTCCGTCTGGTTTGACAAGAATTTTGGCTTTGATAAAGGCAATTCGCACCGTCATCGCAAGATTAAAAGCATAAACATAAAAAGACAAGGAGGTTGATAAGTGGTGAAAGAATATCCAACAGAAAAAATTAGAAACATTGGCTTAATCGGGCATGGGGGTTCAGGGAAAACATCATTTGCAGAAGCAATACTTTACAGTGCAGGAGTAACAACACGGCTTGGGAGAGTTCAGGAAGGTAATACCGTTTCAGATTATCATCCTGATGAAATTGCTCAACAGGTGTCAATTAATCTGTCGCTTTTGCATTGTGAATGGAAGGATACAAAAATTAACATAATTGATATGCCAGGATATGCTGATTTCATTGGTGAAGTGAAAAGCGGTTTGAAGGTCAGTGACACGGCTCTTCTTTTCGTTAAGGCGGTTGAGGGCGTTGAAATAGGAACCGAAACAGCGTGGGAATCAGCTAAAGAAGTGGGCAATAGTGTTATCTTCGTGGTTAATAAGCTTGATGCAGAACATTCAAACTTTGACAATGTAGTTTCTCAAATAAGAGAAAGATTCGGTCATGAGGCAGTTATAGTTCAATTCCCTGTCAATCAAGGTGCAAATTTTGATTCAATAGTTGATCTCATCAGGATGAAGATACTTAAATTTTCAAAGGATCTTTCTGGAAATTACACAGAGGGTGAAATACCCAGTGAATTAAAGGACAAGGCTGAGAAATTGCGCGAGGAATTGATTGAATCAATTGCTGAAACAGATGAGGAATTACTTAACAAATTTTTTGAGAACGGTGGATTAACAGACGAGGAATTGAGAAATGGTTTTATAAATGCGCTTGCTGAAAGAAAAGTTTTCCCAATCTTTTGTGCCGATGCATATCATAACATCGGTGTTAAACCAATTCTTGATTTCATAGTTGATTATTGCCCAAGCCCTAATAAAAAGTCTGTTGAAGCAACATTGAAGAATGATTCAGCACAGGCGATAAAGTTAAACTATAATTCTTCTGGGGAGCCAGTTATATTTGTCTTCAAAACTGTTTCGGAAGCCCATGTTGGTGAATTTTCCTTTTTCAAAGTTTTTTCAGGGACAATATCTCGTGGGATTGACCTTGTAAATCAGAGCAGTGGGACGCTTGAGAGATTGAGTCAGCTTTATGTTATGAATGGAAAAGAAAGAAAGGAGGTTCAAAAGTTTTATGCCGGGGATATTGGAGCGGTTGTCAAGTTAAAAAATACCCACACAAACGATACCCTTTCAACGAAAACATTTCCAGCTGTAATCCCACCGATCAAGTTTCCTGAACCGGTCATTCAATTTGCGATCATCTCAAAGAATAAGGGAGAGGAAGAGAAGATAGCTGCTGGCTTACATGCTCTGCACGAAGAAGACCCGACATTTGTTTTTACAGTTGATAATGAATTGCAACAAACATTGATAAGTGGACAAGGGGAGACACATTTGATGATAATTGCAAAACGATTAAAGGAAAAGTATGGAGTTGAAGTTGAACTTGGTGAGCCAAAAATTCCATATCGTGAAACAATTAAAGGAAAAGCAAGGGAACAAGGCAAATATAAAAGACAAACGGGTGGAAGAGGTCAATATGGTGATGTCTGGCTTGTGCTTGAACCATTGCCAAGGGGTGGAGGATTTGAATTTGTTGATGCAATAGTTGGTGGAGTTGTCCCAAGAAACTATATCCCAGCCGTTGAAAAGGGAGTTCGGGATACGATGGCTAAAGGAGTTCTTGCAGGTTATCCGGTAATTGATGTCAAGGTCACGCTTGATTATGGTTCATATCATCCAGTTGATTCATCCGATCTTGCCTTCCAGATAGCAGCGTCAATGGCGTTTAAAAAAGCATTTATGAATGCAAATCCTGTTTTGCTTGAACCCATTTATGAAATTGAAGTTAAAGTTCCAGAGGAATATATGGGCAGCGTGATCGGTGATATTTCAAGTAGAAGGGGCAAGGTGATAGGGATGACGGCTGAGGGACCTTATCAGGTTGTTAAAGCATATGTACCGCAAAAAGAGCTTTATAGATATTCGTCTGCATTGAGGTCTTTGACGCAGGGTCGTGGAATTTTCACTGCGAAATTCTCACATTATGAAGAAGTTCCAAAGGAGATCGCAGATAAGATAATAGCGGAGGCGCAAAAGCAGAAGGAAGCGGTTGAAGAAGAATGAAATTATCCCCCTCCTTACAAATGTAAGGAGGGGTTTTATCCCCATATCTTACCTATTTCTCGCTCCGATGAATGGGGCTGTTAAATCCTTCAATAGGGCGAAATTGTTTATTATCATTTTTTTTGTTAAATTTTAAAAAAATTTTGTGTCTTCGTGGAAAAATTTAAAAAATTCACGAGGAGTTCTTAATGACTCATCCTCTCAATATCCTTTTTATTTCCAGTGAAATTGTTCCTTTTGCAAAAACAGGAGGTCTTGCGGATGTTTCTTTTGCCCTTCCACAGGCGATAAAAGAGCTTGGACATGAGGTAAGAGCGATGATGCCAAAATATGGATTTATAAGCGAAAGAAAATTCGGCATACATGAGATAGTCCGATTAAGGGAAATGGATATTCCAGTTGGGGATAAACTTCAAAGGGGGAGCGCAAAGGCTTCTTTTATTGTCGGGCAAAAGGTAAAAGTTCAAGTTTATTTTCTTGAAAATGAATTTTACTATAATCGTGATGGACTTTATGTTGATTCAAAAACAAAAAAAGATTATCCTGACAACGACGAAAGGTTTATATTTTTTTCCAAGGGGATAATTGAGACGCTCAAAAAACTTGGATGGCGTCCCGATGTAATTCATTGCAATGATTGGCAAACCGCACTTGTTCCAGTTTATCTTAAAACAATTTACAACGATGAACCATTTTTTAAGGGTGTTAAAACGGTTCTTACAATACATAACATTGGTTATCAAGGTGTTTTCCCGAAAGAGTCGTTTTATAAATCGGGACTTCCAGATGAAATTTTTCCGCAGATAGAACACAACGGGAAATTTAACTTTCTCAAGGCTGGGATACTTTATGCTGATGTTATAACAACAGTAAGCCCAACATACGCAAAGGAGATAATTTCTGATGACGAAATTGGGGCGGGTCTTTCAGATGTGCTTAAAAAAAGGAAAAAAGATATTTATGGAATTCTAAACGGTGTTGATTACTCCGTGTGGAGCCCAGAAAATGATAAATATATCCCTGTTCCATACAGTATTCAAACGATAGAGACAAAGTATGAAAACAAAAAAGCTCTTTTGAGACATTTTGGACTTGAATATGATGAGAAGATTCCTGTTGTTGCACAAATTTCACGGCTTGCTGAACAGAAAGGATTTGATCTGGTTGAAGAAATAATTGATGAGATGATGAAACTTGACATTCAGTATATTGTTCTTGGCACGGGTGAGCCAAGATATGAAGAGATGTTAGAAAAAATTAAAAAGAAGTATCCGAGGAAGGTTGGAATTCATATCGGTTTCAGTGAAGAGCTTGCACATTTGATTGAAGCAGGCGCAGATATATTTCTTATGCCATCAAGATATGAACCATGCGGTTTAAATCAAATGTATAGCTTAAGATACGGAACAGTCCCAATTGTGAGGAAAACAGGTGGTCTTGCTGATACAGTTGAAGAATTTAACCCCAGAACAGGGAGAGGAACTGGATTTTTATTTGAAAAGTATTCTGGGCAGGAGTTGCTTAAAGCGTTGAAGAAAGCGTTGTCCGTTTATAAAAATAGAAAAGCGTGGTTAAAGCTGATGAAAAACGGAATGCTGAAGGATTTTTCTTGGACTGCGTCGGCGAAAAAGTATGTTGAACTTTATCAAAAATTGGTAACGCCAACAAAAAAGACACGAACTGTTAAGGCAAGATGAACGAACGCAATGTTGCTATATTCCTTGACAGGGATGGAACAATAAACGAAGATTTGAATTTTCTATCTTCCCCAGAACAAGTTGTTTTGATAGATGGTTCAGCCGAAGCTATAAGGGAAGCAAACAAGCTTGGTTTAAAAGTCATCGTCTTTACAAATCAAAGTGGCATAGCACGAGGTTATTTTACGGAGGAAGATTTACACAGGATTCATAAACGGCTTGATGAATTGCTTGCTGAAAAAGGTGCGAGGATAGATGCTTATTATTATTGTCCACATCATCCAACCGAAGGTAACGGGGAATACAGAGTTGAGTGCGAATGCAGGAAACCTAAAGATGGGATGCTTCGGCGTGCTTCAAGAGAACAAAATGTTGATTTAAAGAATTCTTTCGTCATCGGGGACAGATGCATTGATATTCAAGCAGGGAAAACAGCAGGTGCGGTCACTATACTTGTTTTAACTGGCTATGGAAAAGAGGAATATGAAAAGTGCAAGGGTGAAAATTTTGAACCTGATTTTATTGCACAGAATTTGAAAGAAGCAATTGATATAGTCAAGAGGTGTTTGAAGGAGAATAAAGGTGATTTAGAAAACAACAAAAAATATATCTCCAAGGAATGAAAAATATCGTTGAGAAGAGTAAGGCGAAAAGGGCTTTGAAAAAGTTATCTTTATTATTTTTTACTTTGTTTCTTTTTGGATGTGCTAAAGAGCCAAATGATGTTGGGTTTGGGCTTTTGCCAGATAATGAACTTTTCAATGTAAAAGTTTATGAAGATTCTGTTGAGGTTTATGCGGAAAATATTCAAAATTTCGTTTCAAACTCATCATCAAATGTTTTGCTCATCGGAAATTATGATAACATCTCATGCAGTATATTGATTCGTTTTGATGTTCCTGACACTTTAAAAGATGTAAAGATGGAGTGGGCGCAAATAAGATTATTCAGGTCAAAATTTTTCATCGGGGATAGCACTTTACCTGTTCATTTTACCGCTCATAAAGTTTTATCAAACTATTATGACACTCTTTATGACGCACAAATCATAGGTGAATTTAATTCTGTTCCTGATTCTGTCAATTATTTTAAAATTGACACGGGAGTTGTGAGGGAATGGCTCAACGGGCGAAATTACGGACTTTACCTCAAGCCCCAAAACTCGGGCGTTATTTGGGGATTTAATTCGCTTGATGAAATACTTTTTACCCCCGCACTTGAGATTGTGATTCGCAGGGAAAATGACCTTGATACCATAAGATTTTTTTATGGAAGTGATGGATATATTGCGAGATTAAATGAGCAAATTGATACAAATTACATCGTTCTTCAGGCTGGGGTTGGATTAAGAAGCATTTTAAAGTTTGATGTGTCAAGACTTCCCAAAAATATAATTATAAATCGTGCGGAAGTTACTCTGTATTTGAAGGAAAAAAAGAAATATAAGGATGGTGTTGATTCAATACTTGCTGGATTTATAACAGATGTTAACCTTGTTAAAAGATCAATAGGTGGATTTGAGGGGAATTATCTTGGCGTGAGAAATCCGCTTGACACAATTGAATACATAATTCCGCTTACAACCCCAGTTCAACGCTGGGTGAATGGAGAAGCAAATAATGGGATTTTAGTAAGGAGTTTTTCAGAAGTTGATAATTTTGATCGCCTTGTTTTTCATTACACAGATAGGAAACCAAAGTTAAAAATCTATTACACAACAAAACCTGGGATTTAGGGCAGATGAGATTTAAATTTTTAATTTTGTTTTTTCTTTATTCAATTTCAATTGCTGGAGGTTCAATTTATTCAAGGTTTGGTCTTGGAGTTTTGCGTTTTTCAACGGTTGATAAAACTGCTGGACTTGGTGGGCTTGGGATTGCTCTCTTTGACCCGATTTATATAAACCGATATAATCCAGCTTTATGGAGCGAGCTTGCAAGGGTGAGAGTTTCAGGTGGTTATCTTTATGAGGGCACATCAACGCAGGATAGATTTAAAAATACTTTTTTGACAAGTGGAAATTTTGATGGAGTTATGTTTGCAATTCCACTATGGAAAAAACATGGATTGACATTTGCAACTGGCGTAATGCCGTTTAGCAAGGTAAATTATGCTGTTAATAAAGATTCGTTGATTGAAAATAGATATTTCTCTCAGTCATATAAAGGTGAGGGTGGAATTTCAAATTTCATCTTTGGGTTTTCATTTAAGCCATTCGGTAAACTAAGCATTGGTGTTAGGGGTGAATATTACTTTGGGACGATAATTAATTCATGGGATGTTGATTTTGGAAGCTCTGAATTTTTCTTCTCAAGAATAAAGCGTGAGAGAAATTGTGGGGGGCTTGGCTTTACCGCTGGAATTGCTTATGGGCTTGGCGTTGGGAGAAATTCTTTTACAATGGGATTTGTGTTTTCTTCACCCGTTAATTTAAAAGGTTTGACATCCGTTGAGTATACCGTTCCTGTGCCAGGTGGCTCAACTATTTCAGAAGTTAATGAGTTAAAATTGAAGTTACCTTATAGGGCTGGTTTCGGTTTGAGTTATTTTGTGAGAGATAGGGTTCAATTTTCAGGCGATGTTTATTATCAGAACTGGAGAAAGTTTGAAATTAACGGCGAGCATCCACCTGAGATAACCGATGCTTTAAGGGTTGGAACTGGGCTTGAGATTTTACCGTCAAGAGAAGTGACCGCTGGTTTTTTTGAAAAGACATCTTACAGATTTGGAATTTTTTATAACAGAACATATTTTAAAATAGATGAGAAGCAAATAAACGAGTTATTTTTAACTGTTGGGTTTGGTTTTCCTGTGAGTTTTGACACGAGGTTGAATTTGGCAATTGAGTATGGAATTAGAGGTGATCTTGAAATAGTGCGGGACAGGATTTTAAGGATTTCAATCGGAGTAAATACAGGAGAAATTTGGTTTGTAAAACAAAAACTTGAGGATTAGCAAAATGAGAAAGGTAATTTTGACATTATTTTTTATTTCCGGGGTAATTTTCGCACAGGGGACCCAGCAGGATTCAATAGAAGTTTTGAAAAATTGGTCTTTATTTTATGAATATTTCAAAACTGGGGACTATGTAAGTGCTTTCCCATACGGGTGGAAAGTTATGGAGATGCAGCCGACGAGGTTTAAAACTCTTTATAAGGCGATGGAGAAAATTTATCTTAAATTTTATGAAGAAGCGCCACCAGAAAAGAAAACACAATACGCTGATACACTTTTGATAATTTATGACAATGCGATAAAGTATCATCCTGAGAACGCATCTGAGTATTATTTGAGAAAAGGGTATGTTCTTGAAAATTATTATACAAACAGGGAGATTGAAGCGATACAGGCATACGAGAAAGGGATTGAGCTTGATTTTGAGCATATAGAATTTTACTATATTGATCGCCTTGGTGTCCTTTACATAAAACATATGGAGGAAAACCCAGAGTATAGGGAGAAAGCAATTGAATTATATCGTAAAGTCCTTGATAAAGATCCCCAAAATGTAACTGCAAATGATAGATTGAGAGCGCTTGTGAAGGATATAAGCGAGTTAATTGAACTTAACAAGAAACGACTTGAGGTAGATCCAGAGAATACAGAACTTATATGGACGATTGCTAACCTTTATATTCGTGCGGAGGATTATAGAAATGCAATTCCATATCTTGAGAAGTTGACAAAAAAATTTCCTGATAACGAAACTTACTGGAATCGCCTTGGTTACTGCTATCAGCGTGTTGGGGAGTATAAGAAAGCAATTGATGTTTATAATCGCTCATTGAAGATTAACCCAGATGCAAAGGAGATAATACTCAACATTGCGGTTTGCTATCGTGAGCTTGACAATTTTGAGCAGGCGAGGATTTGGGCAAGGAGGGCTATGGCAAAGGATAAAAACTGGGGAAGACCATATCTTGAAATAGCACAGATCTATGAAGCAGCTGTTGCAAAATGTGTTAAAACGACAAAAGGAGGCGATTGGACAAAGATTGATTTTGTAGATAAACTTGTTTATCAACTTGCGGTTGAGTATTATGAACTTGCGAAAAGAATTGATCCAAGCGTTGCAAATGAAGCAAATCAAAGAATAAAAAATCTGGAGACACTTGTCCCAACCCAGGAGGATTATTTCTTTAATAAAAGAAAAATAAAAGAAGGCAAAATTGCGATAACTGGTGGATGTTATGACTGGATAGGTGAGAGCATCACTGTGCCTTATAGAATATAAATTCCTAAGCTCATTTTTGGAATAAGGTTTTTAATTTCGCAGGCGTTTGCCTGCGTTTTTATTTTAAAAATAAAAATTTCCCCACCATGAAAATAGCCGTTGCGAGCGATCACGCTGGATTTGAATATAAAGAAAAAGTAAAAAAATTATTGAATGAACTTGGACATGAAGTTGTTGATTTCGGTTGTTTTTCCCCCGATTCAAGCGATTATCCTGACTTTGCATATCCCGCTGCTAAGGCGGTTGGAGTTGGAGAATGTGAAAGAGGCGTTTTTATATGTGGCACGGGAATTGGCGTTTCTATAGTTGCAAACAAAGTCAAAGGTGTCAGAGCTGCAAATTGCTGCTCTGTTGAGGAAGCCAAGCTTTCAAGACAGCATAATGATGCAAATGTGTTAACATTTGGTGCAAGGCTTATCTCATGGGAGATCGCAAAAGAAATAGTTAAAGTCTGGCTTGAGACGGAGTTTGAAGGTGGAAGACATGAGCGAAGGGTTGAGAAAATACATAAGTTGACGGGACTTTAAATTAAGTTGATAAGGGAGAAAATTTCAATGTTGGGGACGGATTAATTTCACGATGCTTTTGAATGAACCTTTACCGTTTGCGGTGAAATTGTTTTTTTTTCTTATGGAACTTCAACGGTTGATAAGATGAATTCTTTTGCCAGCGTCAAGCTGGCATTTTCATTTTATGGGTAAATTTTGATATTTGTTGAAGGTTTTGATAAATTTAATTAAAAAATTAGGTGTGATATGTTTCGTTTAATTCCTTTGCTTGCCGTTGTTTCAATTTTTTTGTTCGCCTGTGCAAAGCGTGGGAAACCAACTCTGGAAGAGTATTTCAGACCTGAGGAGGCGAAAGTTAAAACAGGTGGTGTGAAGTTAATCTCAGTTCAAACCCCGAAGGGGACTTTTAAGGTCTGGACGAAAAAATTTGGAAATAATCCAAGAATAAAAGTTTTGCTTTTACACGGGGGACCTGGTTCAACGCATGAATATTGGGAGTGTGTTGAAAGTTTCTTTCCACAGGAGGGTATAGAATTTATTTATTATGATCAGCTCGGCTCATGGTATTCAGATCAACCTGATGACAGTTCCCTCTGGGTAACGGAGAGGTTTGTTGAGGAGGTTGAACAGGTTAGGAAAGCACTTGGGCTTAATAAAGATAATTTTTATCTTCTTGGTCATTCTTGGGGTGGCATCCTCGCAATAGAATATGCCCTAAAGTATCAGGAAAATCTCAAAGCATTGATCATTTCAAATATGATGTCAAGCTGTCCTGAATATGATAGATACGCTGATGAGGTTCTATCAAAAGATATACCACCTGAGGTTTTAAAACAAATCCGTGATTTTGAAGCGAAAGGTGAGTATAAAAATCCAAAATATATGGAACTTCTTTTGAAGCATTACTATGTCAAGCATGTTTTGAGAATCCCAATTGAAGAATGGCCTGATCCCGTTGTGAGGGCATTCAATCATACGAATGAGAAAATTTATGTTTTGATGCAGGGACCAAGTGAGTTTGGAATCTCGGGGCGACTTGAAAAATGGGATAGATCCAAAGATTTAAATAAAATTAAAGTCCCAACACTTGTCATTGGTGCAAGATATGACACAATGGACCCAGAGCATATGAAATGGATGGCAGCGCAGGTTCAAAACGGAAGTTACCTTTTCTGCCCAAATGGAAGTCATATGTGTATGTATGATGATCAAGAAAATTATTTCAGGGGGTTAATTAAATTTATCAAAGAAGTTGATGCTGGCAAGAAAAAAGTTGAATTTTGAGATGTTTGTGATGAGGCTGTTAAAATATCTTGTTTTAATTCTTTTGATTTTTGAAACTTTGAATGCCGATGTTTTTAAGGTTAAGATAAACAATAAAATTGAGGTGATCCCTGCATTCCGTGAGGCGAAAACTCTTTACATTTCTTTGCCTGATCTTTTGGGGCTTCTTGGAATTGAGTATAGAACGGATACATTAAATAACTTGCTAACTTTCAAAGTTTCCGACAACACTTTTAAGTTTATATCTGAAAACCCTTTTATCGTTGTGTCCTCAGGTGATGAAGTGAAGATTTTTCAGATTCCAGTTGAGGTTATTTCTGGGGCTGGGAAAATTTTTGTCCCTGTTAAGTATTTTTCTGAAATTTTCAGCCGTTATTTCCCACACGATTTCAAGTTTGATGAGAAAAACAATATGATAATTATTTCAATCTCTGAACCAGTTGAGGTGAGTCTGCCCAAATTTGATGTTTACGATGTAAAGGTTGAAAAAAGAAAGAACGGCTATTTATTTAAAATTTTAACCGCAAGGAAAATTTCCGATTATGAAGTCTGGCTTGGGAGAAATAACTGGCTTTATATAACAATTGCAAATGCTAAGGTTGATATTTCCGCTTTAAAAAATCTATCAGCTCCAGAGCTTTTCAGTGATATTGAAATCATACCTCATTCGCGCTCGGTTCAGATATCTTTTAAATTAAAACCAAAGATAAAACATTACGAGGTCATAGCCGATAAAAATGGGACAGATATTTTAATATCACTTTACATTGATGAAATAATCTCAAGGATTGAAGATGTCAAAAGAAAATTTTTGCTTGATGTTGTCGTAATTGATGCTGGGCATGGTGGGAAAGACCCTGGTGCGATTGGAGTTTATGGAACTCGTGAGAAAGATATAACTCTTGCTGTTGCAAAAAAGTTGAAAACGCTGATTGAAAATCTTGGAATAAAGGTCGTTATGACAAGAGAGGAGGATGAGTTTGTTGAGTTATATAGGCGTGGGCAGATAGCAAATTCAAATGGTGGTAAAATTTTTATAAGTTTGCACTGTAATTCAATGCCGTATAAACCACATAGCGCAAATGGATTTGAAGTTTATATTTTAAGACCTGGTAAAACTGAGGATGCCATTAGAATTGCGGAAAGGGAAAATGCTGTCATAAAACTTGAGGAAAATTACGAGGAGAGATATAAGCATTTGACTGATGAAAGCTATATATTAACTGCGATGGCTCATAACGTTTATGTTAAAAATAGCGAAAGATTTGCCGAGATTTTGCATAAGGAGGCGGGAAAAATTCTGGATATAAAAGTCAATGGAGTAAGCCAGGCGGGTTTTTATGTCCTTGTCGGGGCTTCAATGCCAAGCGTTCTGGTTGAGATGGGCTATCTTTCAAATCCAGAAGAAGAGAAATATCTAAGAAGCGAGACAAATCAGTGGAAGATAGCAAGAACGATTTTCAATGCTGTAAAAAAATTTAAAGAAGAGTATGAGGCATCAATTGCTGATTAGGGTTTTCATATTTTTACTCACGATAGGTTTGAATTTTGAAACTTTAGCTGCGGTTAAAGAAGCTTTAAAATTTGCCCGCGAGGGAATTAACAAAGCTGTTGAACTCGCCCCGAAAGTTAAAAAGAGAAAATCTTTTGATAGCAGAAATTATTATCCTGGCGAGATAAAAGTTTTTTTACAAGGTTTCAATGAAAAGGGATACAACTAACGATGTGATAATCAAATCAACTGGTTATTCCGAGGTTGATGAGGTAACGATTGAAATTAAACTTTCAAGGATTGAAAAAGTTGAAATGGTTGAAAAGGCGGTTATTTCGGCGTGGGGGATGTTAAACAGAAAAAATTTTATAAAGTCGGATAGAAAAACTGATAAAGTTGAGTTTAAAATTGGGGATTACGATGTTGAGATAAATGTAAAATTTGAAGGTTCTGAACAGGCGGAAATAAAAATCGCAAAGATAAAAATCATAGTTGTAAGTCCAGTTGAAGAATTTGAGAAGGCAGTTGTTCAAGCTATAAGAAGATACAAAGTTTCAGATGGAAGTTTCATTTAAAAACAAAAGTAAAAAAAGAAATGAACACTATCGGAGTTGTTGGGGCTGGCAGAATGGGGAGTGGAATTGCACAGGTTATGGCACAAGCAGGTTATGATGTTATATTGTTTGACATATCAAATGAGACATTGCAAAATGCGCTTGAAAAAATAAGGGCTCATCTTCAAAGGGCGATTGAAATAGGGACAATTAAAAAGGAACAGTTTCATAATATTTTAACAAAAATTCATCCGACGACGAAGTTAAAACATTTTATAACTGCTGATATAGTTTTTGAAGCGGTGATTGAGGATATTGATGTAAAGCGAAAAATCTTCCAGGAACTTGATGACAGATGTCCTCCATCAACTATACTTGCGACTAACACATCTTCAATGTCGGTCACAAAGATTGCTTCTGCAACGGAGAATCCGTATAGGGTTATCGGAACTCATTTTTTTAATCCGCCGTATGTTTTGAAACTTGTTGAGGTCGTGAAAGCACAGCATACATCGGATGAGGTTGTTGAAAAGACTGTTGAATTTTTGAAAAAAATTGGGCATTCACCAATCGTTGTTAAAGATTCGCCAGGGTTTATAGTTAATAGAATTTCAAGACATTTTTATCTTGAGCCGTTGCGTGCGTATGAGATTGGACTTGCGGAAATAGAAGAAATAGATCAAGCATTTAAACTTTTTGGGCTTGAACTTGGACCGTTTGAAGTGATTGATTATGTGGGACTTGATGTAAATTATGTTGTATCAAGATCAATTTATGAGAGATTTAATTATGAAGAAAGGTTTAAACCCGTTACATTTCAAGCAAAGCTTGTTGAAGCTGGTTTGCTCGGCAGAAAAACGAACGCAGGATTTTATTATTATGTTGGAAAAGAAAAAAAACTGCATGACTTTTTGAGGCGCGAGAAAGTAAAATATAAATTTGGCAAAAAGTTTATAAATCTTGCCGATACAATATGCAAAAAAATTTTAAGCCAAAAGAATGAATTGAATGAATCGCAAAAAGTTGTCCTCGCTTTGACTATTGCGATGATCATAAACGAAGGATTTTATGCTCTGATGGAGGGTCTCGCAAGCAAAGAAAATATAGATCTTGCCTTCAAACTTGTTAAATTTCCAGCTGGTCCATTTGAGCTTGGGGAACAAATTGGCTTGAAAAATATAATCAATTTTCTAAATCTTGCTTGTGAGGAATTCATATCCAATAGATACAAACCAGCTCTGCTTTTAGTTAAAAGTTAAAAATGTGATAGTTGGAAATGTTAAGTGCTTTTTTAACCAATATAAGAAAAATTGAAATAAAGGATGTTAAAATTCCAGAGCCGATGGATGGTGAGGTTATTGTTAGAGTTAGGTCCGCCCTTACATGTGGAACAGATTTGAAAATGTATCTTCGGGGACATCCAAAATTTAAATTCCCAATGCTTTTCGGGCATGAGTGTTCAGGTGTTATCTATAAGGTTGGAGCTGGAGTTAAAAATTTCAAAGAAGGTGATGAAGTAATGTTTGCAAATTCCGCCTCTTGTGGTGAGTGCTATTATTGTAGAAGAGGGGATGAAAATTTATGTGTTAATTTGTTTGAAGGTATCTTTTTGGGGGCGTATTCCGAATTTGCCAAAGTCCCAGCGAGAATTGTCAAGAAGAATATGTTTATAAAACCAAAAAATTTATCCTTCACCCAGTCGTCTTTTCTTGAACCAATTTCGTGTGTGATGAACGGAATAAGAAATTTAAATATCCGAGAGGGGGACTCAGTTTTGGTAATTGGTGATGGAGCTATCGGATTAATGTTTACACTTGCGATAAAAAAATTTTTTAATGTTAATCTCATCGTCGCAGGAAGACACAAAGAAAGACTTGATATTGCATTAAACTTTGGGGCAGACGAAATTATAAATGTATCAGAGTTTAGCCTCTTTGATAGGTTAAGGGAAATTACATCGGGTATAGGACCTAATTTAGTTATTGAATGCACAGGAAAGCCAGAGGTATGGGAAGAAAGCGTTGAACTTGTTGCAAAAGGTGGAATGGTAATTTTATTTGGTGGTTGTCCAGCTGGGACGAAAGTAAATTTTGATGCAACGAGAATTCACTATGATCAAATAACGATCAAAGGAGTCTTTCATTTCACATCACAAGATGTGCGAAAAGCTTACGAGTTTTTATGTGATAATTCAGATGAATTAACTCGTCTCATAAGTGGGAAATATCGCATTGTTCATATTCATGAGGTATTTGAAAAACTATCACGAAGGGAAGGTATAAAATATGAAATTGAATTTTAATGATTTTTCAACTTTATTAGAAAATCTACTAATGCAATATTCAAAATAATTAAAGAGAAGGCATATAAAAAATCCTCAATCGGTATCGTTAGAACTCTAATTCCTAATATTGCGTTTTCGTTATACCAGACGATCGGTTCAGCTGTAAATGAACCCGTGAGTGTTCCATTTACGATTAAAAACGGGAATAACAAAATGAGATACGAGATCGCGAATTCTTTGGCAAATTTTATGATGTTTGTGCGATATAAGAACAGTGTAAAGAGTGAGCTAATCAAAGTGACGAAACCCACTAATTTTGTATATATTTTGGACTGGAAAATGAAAAAAATTGAAGCCATTAAAATTAGAAGTAGGGGTAAAAGATGTATATTGGAAGTCAACTTTGAAATTTTAAGCACCTTCCAAAGGGCAAGATGTGTAAAAACACAAGCAAAGGGTATACATATAAAGAAAAGATATTCTTCAATAGGAAGGTTTAGTATCTTAATGCCTGTTATATATTTCTCGTTAAATCCCCAAAGTTTTGCACCCACAAATATATAGTCCCAAATTATAAATGGTAGCATCACAATTAAATTGGCGATAAAAATAAATGGAAATTTTTTGTGGAGATTAATTTTCTTGTGGAATCCCGAGATAAAAGGAATTATGATAGACGATATGTCAAGGAATAAATACAAATATGTTTTATTATTCATATCGCATTTGATTTCTTTAATGAGAGTTTGTAATACTTAATTGGGAAAAGATAAACGAACCCGAAGCATTCTGAGTTATCCTTTTCTAAGTTTTTATGATGTTGTTTATGTGCTCTTATAACCGCAAGAAAATAAAAATTTTTAGGATTCTTAAATATGTTTATCCTCCTGTGAGATAAGACATCATGCATAGTGAAATACGCGAATCCATAAATGGTCATTCCGATCCCAATACTCAAAATTAATTTATTCCCAGACTTAAATCCTAAATATAGCAATGCTATACTAACCAGTGCAAAAAATAAAACAAAAATGTCATTTTTTTCTAAGCCTTTCTTGGGATATTTTTTGTGATGATCCTCGTGTAAAACCCATAGAAAACCATGCATTACATATTTATGGATCAGCCAAACAATTGGTTCCATAAGTAAAAATACGACGATTGAAGTTAAAAATATCTCCATCATTAGATTAACCCATATTTTTGTTTTTAATAAAGTTAAAAAGATAACTTTTGAAACTTTCTACAGATCTTTCAACATCAAAAAGCTTAGAGATGTCATTTAGCAAACCTTTCCTTCTAATATCTATCAGATTTTCAATTATTTCATTTATCCTTGTTTTGTTCTGGGGGTTATATAACACGCCCAGACCCTTTTTATGAATTTGATAAGAAAACCAATACTGTTCAATATGGGAAGGTATGGTTATAGAGGCTACGCCCTTACTTAAAAAAGAATACACGGTTCCATTTCCGCCGTGACATACTACAACATCAATATAGTCAGCAATTTGTCTGATATTAGCGAACTTTATCCTTTGAGCTCCATCTATGCGCAGAGAAAAAGATGATTCACCAAGTAATATGACATTATACGTTTTTGTTAAGTTGATCTTTTCAAGAAACAAAAAATTTTTTATATCTCCGCTACTTCCCAAAGTTATCAAAATGTTCGGTTTATTTTTATAGAATTTAACCTTTTCCGTTTTCACATCATTGAGATTGTAATAAATAGGGCCAATAACTTTGGTTTTTTTGTTTTTGACTATAGGAAAAATTTCCTCGGGATCAAGCAAAAAAACTTCATCGCCCTCAAATTCATCAAAGAGATGGTGTTTCTCGCTTAAAGTGTATTGATTTCTAATAAATCTAAAAGGTGCGTGAAAATTTCTAAGATATATGTCTTCACCCCTTTTAAATATTTCAGACCTTTTGGGCTCTGGGATTAGCTTATAAAGCAAAGAAATGAAAAGTTTAGGCTTGATATTTAAATAACTTATATCTGTATGTCTTTCAGCGAAATATCTAGTCATATAAGTATTTACAAGTGAAATGTGTGGCACACCTAAATATTCACAGGAAATTGAGGTAAAAATGTTGGAGTCAGATATTACTAAATCTGGGTTAATTTCCTTTATTGCTGAAGTCAAATACTTAAAATTTGAAAGGATATTCTGTTTATTTATCCATGAAAAATCTGAAAGCTTAACTTTGCTGAGAATATCATTATCCTGATTGTGAATTATACGATAATAAAAACCGTGTTCTGCTACAAAGCTTATATATTCTTTAGAAATTAAAAATGTCACCTGAAATTGTTCCTTTAGAGATTTAGCTATTGTTAAGCATCTTCCCACATGAGAAAGGAGGTTAAATGGAACTATAAGAATTTTCATAGGTTTTGTAACCTTAAAATTTTTACTTTAATAATGCTTATTAGAGCTATGAGAATTTTCCGAAAATTTGAAATTCTAATTCTTTTTCTCCAGAGCACTTCAATTGGGCTTTTTCTAATCTTTTTTAAAAGTGAGTAGTAATATAAATAGGCAACAAAAACGCCTAACTTAGCCTCTTTAGGCAGCTTTTGTATTCCTCGCAATGCAAATCTTAATTCATCTTGAATGTCATCTATGATAGTTTTTAATTCTTTTTCGTCTAAGGTTTTTAAATCAAGTTTATTAAAATATCTTCGTTTAAGAATAAAGTTGTCGTATCTTATGTCTCTTAAGAAGTTTATTTTCTGAAAAGCTGACCCAAGTTTAATTGCATGCTCCTTAAGTTCATAGTATAGTTTACTATCGCCATTAGTAAAAACGGTTAAACACATAAGCCCGACTACTTCTGCAGAACCATAGATATAATTCTTCAAAATATCTTTTGAATAGTCGCTAATGTAAAGATCCATTTCCATACTTTTGAAGAATGCCTCTATAAGTTCGGTATCAATTTTATATTTGTTTACGGTTTTCTGAAAACTATTTAAGATAGGATTCAAACTAAATTTTTCATTAATTGCGCGGTATGTTTGTTCTTTAAATTCGTAAAGAAGTTTATGTTTATCTTTGTCATGAAATGTATCAACTATTTCATCTGCTAATCTAACGAATCCGTAAATTGAATATATATCCTTTCTTATTTTCCTATCCAGCAAAAATATCCCAATTGAAAAAGAAGTTGTATATAAATTTGTAATAATTTTACTACATTTTTCGGAGAATCTATCGTAGATTTCGTAATAGTTCATATCTCATCCTTATTTTTTATTATGAAGTCTGAAACAATGGTGCCAGAGATTATAGACGGTGGAACACCCGGTCCTGGTACGGTCGTATGACCAGCGTAAAATAGATTTTTTATTTTTCTGTTTCTAATCTTAGGCTTAAAAATAGCAGTTTGAAACAAGGTGTTTGCTAACCCATAACAATTTCCCTTGTAAGCGTTGTAATCTTTCATAAAGTCACTTGGACCATAAGAGATAAAAAATTCAATAGAGTCTTTTATTTTCTCACCAACTAAATTTTCAAATTTTTCAATTGCAAAGTTAAAGTACCTCTGCTTTATTTCTTCGTCTTCTTTGAGCCCAGGGGCAAGAGGTATGAAAAAATATATACATTCTTTGCCTTCTGGAGCTAATTCAGGTTCTGTTTGTGATGGAAGGTTTACATAAATTTGAGGTTTGGGTGGAAACTCAGGTTTTTTATAAATACTATTTATGTGTGCTTCAAAGTTTTCGTCAAAAAATAGTATATGATGTGGTAGTTTTGGTAATTTCTTTTTTAACCCAACATAGAATAAAATTCCAGACGGGGTATACACTCTGCTTTCCCAGTACTTTGGGGGATAGTTTCGATATTCTATATCAAGTAAACTCTCAGAATGATGGTAATCTGAAGTGGCTATTACTATATCTGCTTTTATCTTTTCTTTATCTACTATGACACCATTAACTTTATTTCCGCGAACAATTATCTTTTGAACGGGCGCCTCAAAATTAAATTGAACACCTGCAGATATAGCGAGTTTATATAGTGAATCAACCACGCTTTTGAAACCTCCTTTTGGATACCAGGTTCCTAATTTGATATCCGCGTAATTCATTATAGAATAAAGAGCAGGTAGCTCTTCTGGGTTTCCTCCTAAAAAAATTAAAGGGAAACGCAATATGGCAATTATCTTTTCGCTTTTAAAATTTTTTCTGATGTATCTCTGAAAACTGCTGAAAAGGTTGAGTTTTAAAACGTTTAACAAAAACTCTTTATTTAAATACTCAGATAAGGCTAAATTAGGATAGTATATAAACTTGTTAACACTTAAATTATATTTCTTTTCAGCTTCACTCAAAAACTTGAGGAACTTTTGAGAAGAACCTGGTTCTATTTTATTAAATAATTCAATAATTTGAGCAAGCTCTACAGGAAGATCTACATAGTCGTTTTCGGCGAAATAAACTCTATATGAAGGATTTAACCTTATTAGTTCATAAAAATTTGAAGGCGTAGTGTTAAATCTATTAAAAAACTTTTCAAATACATCTGGCATCCAGTACCATGTAGGACCCATATCAAACTTGAAACCATTGTACTCTAAAGAGCGAGCTCTGCCCCCTGGAGATGAATTTTTCTCAAATACCTTCACTTTATATCCAGCGTTTGCAAGAATAATTGATGAAGCGAGACCAGAAAAAATCCAGAACCGATAATAATAACTTCTAATGGCATAGGAAAATAAATTTTGTTTAACAGAAAATACGAATTTGTTAAACAAAAAACAAATAAAAACAGGAACAATATTAAAAATTAGAGAGAGTAGTTAGGCAAGCTCATAGATGAATTTTTTAAATTCACCTATGTCGGTAAATATATTTAAGTTTCTTCTCTTTGGAAATGATATATTTTTAACTTGTCTGCCTATGATCATAATAGGTTTCTGAGTTGAGAGTAAGGCTTCTATTATCTCGTTTAATGTTTTGCTATCTATCGGGGCAACGAAAGAGGTCAATAGATAGTTAATGTTAGGTAATTTTCGGGTTAATAAAATTATATCTTGAATTGGAGTTGCCTGACCTAAATATATAACTTTATGACCGCATTTTTGTATTATATATCTTGCTAATAGTAAACTAACTTCATGAAGCTCGTTCTCGCATAAAAACAACAAAAATAAAAGAGGCTTTTTTCTTTTAATATCTTGTTTTTCGTTTTTTATGATGGCTTCTCTTATAATGTTTACAAATATGTGTTCTTCCCCTGGACAGATGGTTTCAGATTGCCAGAATAAACCAATTTTTTCAAGAATTGGTATCAAAATTTCCTCATAAATTTTCTCTAAACCGTAGGAATTAATGGCTTCGGCAAGCAATTTTTCAAATTCGTCAATGTTTATTTCAATTATACTTGATATAAACTTCATAAAACTCGCTTTTAAAATATCTTGTTTGGCTATCTCATTAATTTTTTGATTTAGTTGTCTCTCTGAAAGTGCAGCTATATTTGAGATCTTTAAACCTTGATGATACAAGAATGATATATTTAGCATTTTTTTAAATTCGTTTATATCATAATATCTGATATTTCTAGAACCACGTTTGGGATTAAGTATTTTATATCTTTTTTCCCATATCCTTATGGTACCGGCTTTTATTCCAGTAGCTATTTCAAGGTCAGCTATAGAAAATTTATTCTTTAGGAGCATGTGTATAATTTTGTGATTAGTTTTTGATCTTTATTAAATTAATTAAAAAAAATTTTAATTATGAAAGTTGCGAAATTATACGACTTTGGAGATATAAGGATAGAGGAAATGGACCTGCCGGATATAAATTCTGACGAAATGCTTGTAAAGGTTAAAGCCTGTGGGATTTGTTCAAGTGATACGATGAAGTGGTATGTGAAAAAGAAAGCACCTATTGTGATAGGACATGAGATCAGCGGTGTTGTTGTTGAAGTCGGGGAAGATGTTGATAAGTTCAAACCGGGTGATAGAGTATTTGTCCATCATCACGCCCCTTGTATGGAATGCAGATATTGTAAAAGGGGGAATTATGTTATGTGTGATGTATGGAAAAACTCAAAAATAATACCTGGAGGGATTGCAGAATTTATCAAAGTTCCAAATGTCAATCTCAGAAATGATACATTGAAGTTGCCTGACCATCTTTCATTTGAAGATGGCGCAATTGTTGAGCCAGTGGCTTGTTCTGTTAAGGCTTTTAAAAGAGCGGGTGTGAAGAAAGGTGATTATGTTGTCATTCTTGGACTTGGATTTATGGGACAGGTGAATGTAAAACTTGCGAAATTTTACGGAGCTGAGCTCACAATTGGAGTTGATAAAGTAAAATATCGGCTTGAAAAGGCAATTGAAAATGGCGCCGATTATGTTATTGATTTTTCAAATGAAAGTGTGAAGGAAAAAGTCTTTGAAATTACAGGAGGTTACGGTGCTGATGTCGTCATAGTTGGACCAGGGACAATTGAAGCAATTTATTCAGGACTTGAGATCGTTGCAAAGGGAGGGAAACTTGTTTTATTTACACCAACCCCTGATGATGCAATACTTGAAATAAAACCATATGAAGTTTATTTCAAGGAAATTTCAATAATCCCAAGCTATTCCGCTGGTCCGGATGATACGGTTGAAGCTCTGGAATTAATAAGCAAGGGGATAATAAAAGCTGAAAAATTTGTCACCCATAGATTTAAAATAGAAAATACGCTTGATGCTTTTATGTTAACTGCAAGCGCTGGAGAATCTTTGAAGTGCATGATCGTCTTTGATTAAAATTTTATATTGATGTTTTCAACTGTCCATCTTGCCCTGACCTTTACAGTATCTGGGTAAATGGTAAACCTTTCTGATGGCGTAAATGGAAAGACTCTCCCATAGTCATATTTCCCGTTTCCGTTTGAGTCAATGAAAGCTTCAATTAAGTATCTACCCTGCGGGATTTGGTCAATGGTAAATTTTGAGTTGCATTTTGTTCTTGTGATATATTTTTTACCTTTTGAAGTTTCAACTGCTGTGACAATAACTTGTGAGTCTGTATCTTCACAGATGATATTTCCTTCAATCGTTCCCCAAGTTGATGGGTCAACGGTTTTAAAGGATAATACCAAGGTATCTTTTTGAAGGTTGTTATCAATATCGCTGAGGTTAAAAATTTTAAGTATATAAACTCCGTTTGGTTTAAGTTCAGCGTCGGGTTCAACTGTGAGTTTGTTTAAATTTTGTTCAATTTTAATTTTTAGCTCATTTCCGATTGAGTCAATAAGTTTTGCTTTTGATTCTGGATTCAAAAAATCATCAAAGAGAAGTTTGATTTCGGGTTTAAGGTTTACATCAGTTTCATCTTGCGATGGGATTGAGAAAATTAAAGATGGTGCTGTTGTATCGGGCAAAAATCCATTTGAAATTTCATGAATGTATGTATCAAGTTCATTTCCAGCAAGATCTGTAATCCCTGAAAGAGTTAATTTATACTTATTTGTGGGGTTAAGCTTCTCGGATAGAATTAGAATTAATTTACTGCTATCGGGGTAAATTTGTGATATGACTGGAATAGTTTGAGTATCATTTTTTGCAATTTTTATTGAGGCGCTTTCCGGGTTTATCTTTTCTGAAAACTTTAGAAGTATATGAGAGTTATCAACCACATTCACCGATGAGACAAATGGTTTGCTTGTGTCTTCAATTGTGGTCTTAAAAATTATATTTGATAAACTTTGGTTCTGCGGTAAGATTTCAATGTCTTTCCAAAAGACCCCATATTCGTCATCGGTGGGATTATATAAAAGATTTTTCATCTTATCGTTTATTGCGAACAGTCTGTATTTGCCAAATCTGATGAATTGAAACTTGAAGTTTCCATCTTTTCCTGCTTGAGTTACATAGTCAGGCTTCGTATGAAGCGGGGAAAGTGTATCTGGGTTTATTCCATCAATTTTGTATGCAAAAACCATGAAGTTTCCTTTTTGTGTGAATATTTTTCCTTCAATTGAGCCAGAATCAATAACAGAACCAGTTGAAAATGCAAGTGTAAATGATTCATTCATCTTATTTCCAGCATTTAAATCTTTAATCTCTGTTCCAAAAGTTATAACATAAGTTGTGCTATCTTTAAGTTTTTCTGGAAAAATTATCCTTAATCTTCTCCCTGACCATTTGTATTTGATTTCGCCATTGATATATGGAGAGATGTAAATTGCATCTTGAGCCGAGCGTTTATCAATATATTCGCTGAATTCAACTTCAACATGATTATCTTTGAAATTAACTGTGCCATTTTTGGGATAAGTTTTTATTATCTCCGGTGGTGTTGTATCAGGTGGACCGCCAGATGGTGGAACTTGTGTTGCGCATCCGATGAGAATTAGGACGAAGGTCAGGTAAAGAAGTTTATCCATTTTTTGTTAATGCAGGTTATGTTGAACTTTTGAAAAAATTTAAAAACTTTTTAAAATAGAAAAAAATAAAGTTTCATAAACGACCATGAAAATTCAATTTCTTTACTTTTCCGATTGCCCCAATCATGAACAAGCGAGAAAAAATTTGTATGAAGCGATAGAAAAGGCGAAAATAAAAAATTATCACATTGAGGAAATTGAGATCAAAACGGAGGAAGAAGCTTTAAAGTATAAATTTCCTGGTTCTCCAACTATAAGAGTTAATGGTGTTGATGTTGATCCGTTTTATATGGATAACGGAAATTATGGTTTAATGTGTCGGGTTTATAGAATTGGAGGAAAATTTTTGGGCGCACCGACCGTTGAGATGATTAAAGAAGCTCTTGAAGATGCAAGCTTTTATGAAGGTATAAAAGAAGTTGGTGGATGTTGTTAAAACAATTATGAATTTGAACTTGCCCGAAAACGGAAAATTTGAAACATACGGAAAAGTTAAATCAATTTCTGAATTTTATGATGAACTTTCTGAAGATTATGCAGATATGATTGAGTTTTCGGCAAAGGTTGAAAGTGAAAGGGAAATTTTTGAAAACATTGTTAGTGAGTATAAAATTAAAAGATGTCTTGACGCTGGTTGTGGGGTTGGACTTCATTCAATAATTCTTTCAAAACTTGGGGTTGATGTGGTTGGGATAGATATTTCGGCGTCAATGATTGAGAAAGCAAGGGAATTTGCTCAAATGTTTGGAGCGTCCGCAAAGTTTGAGGTTCTTGATTTTTCAACGATAAGAGATAATTACAGGGAAGAATTTGACCTCGTTTTGTGTCTTGGTAATACACTCCCACACTTTCTAAACGAAAAAGATTTGTTGGTTGCATTGCGAAATTTTTACAATGTCTTGAGAGGTGATGGCGTTCTGATACTTCAGATTTTAAATTACGATAAAATTATGGAAATGGAAGAAAGGATAATAAGTGTTCGTGAGACATCGGATAAAATTTTTGTGCGCTTTTATGACTTTGAGCCAACGATAATTGGCTCACCAAGTTTAAGGGTCTTTGAGATAAGAAGGGACTTTCTAAAGTTTAATGTTTTAGTGGTTGATAAAACGAAAAATTATGCATATAAACTTGTAACGACGAGGATAAAGCCTATAAGAAGTGAAGAGTTGTGTAAGAAACTTCACATGGTTGGGTTTAAGAGCGTTGAAATTTTTGGGGATCTTTTTAGAAATGAATTTAAATCTGAAGTTTCAAAAAATATCGTCATCTTTGCGCAGAAAGTTAAACGAGAATAAAATTTTATGTAGGGTATGATAATTTTCCCAAGGGAACACGGTTCGTGGGCGATTTTATTTATCCCTTTTTTGATAGGTGCGAAAATTGGCGGTGGATTTGATGTAAAGATGCTTCTTTTTCTTATCTCTGTTCTTTCAATTTTTCTTTCTTATCAGCCAGCGTTGATGCTTGCTAAATCAAAATTAAAAGTTTCATCTGAAAATGTAAGGGATGCGTTAAATTCACTTTTCGTTTTTTTACCATTTGTTTTTGTTTCATCTGCTGTTTTGGTTTTTTATTACAAACTTTATGGGTTGCTTATCTTTGGGGCGATTGGCGCAACGGCGTTTTTAGTTCAGTTATACCTTGCGAGATTAAATCTTGACAAGACGCAGGGTGGGCAACTTTTTGCAATGAGCATACTTGTTATGACTGCTCCATCTGCCTATTATGTCGGGGTTGGCAAATTTGATTTAATCATGGTTCAACTTTACTTTTTGAACCTTATGTTTTTCGGGAGTGGAATTATTTATGTTAGGATGAAAATATCGGCGCTTGCAACGAAGAGAGATAAATTCACACTTAACGAAAAACTTTTCATAGGTAGATACAACATTGCATATCATGTTGCCATTTTATTTCTTGTTGTCGTTCTTTTTATTCGTGGTTCAATAGGTCTTTTAATTTTCGCTGGATTTTTGCCCGTGATAATTCATTCAATTATGGGGACATTTATGCTTGAGAGAAAGGTGGTATTTAAACGGCTTGGGTGGATTGAGACGGTTTATTCAATTTTATTTGCAGTTATGATGATCGTTGAGTTCGGTAAAAGTTTGCCCAAATAGTTTTTCGTAACAATCTTTGCAGAATGAGGAAGTTTTTATATCAACTTCTTCAATGGATGTTGATGGGTGCATGACGCATAGATAATTTTCACAATGTAAAAGCCCAAAGTTATGCCCAAGTTCATGAACTGCTTCTTTTAGAAGTCGTTCCTCCGTCAATTTTCTGTTCTCTGGCAGACCGTAGGCGATTTCGTTTAATCTGAGGGTAGACACAATTGAAACCTTTCCCCCAAGCTGTGCCTCTCCAAATACATAAGTTAAAACTGGGATGAAGAGATCAACCGAAATTATGCCAAGAACTTTTCCGTTAAAATTTTTGTATTTTTCCGAGAGCGCTAAAATTATTTTTGTTGAATTAAATTGAGAGCGTGAACTATCATAAGCAAATGATAAATTTATGTGATTCGTATTGTCAAGCAGGACATCGCATTTGAAAATTTCTTTGAGTGGTGAAACGAGCGTAAGCGCGAGTGCGAAATCAACGGGATAGATTGGGGCTATGAGGATTTTGTTTGATTTTGATGAAGACATAAGATTTTCAGGTAACCCTGTTTCTCTTCAGGTTATATTTTTCAATTTTATTGTAAAGTGTAACTCTGTCTATGCCAAGTATTTTCGCAGATTGAGTTATGTTCCAGTTTGTTTTGCTCAAAATTTTAAGTATATGCGCTTTTTCAACTGCTTCAAGTGTTTCATCTTCTGGTTGTTCTTCTTCAGTTAATTGAATTGGTAAATCCTGCGGTTTGATTGCCGGGGGTTTTGCAAGAACCATTGCTCTTTCAATGGCATTTTTTAGTTCTCGGACATTTCCTGGCCAGTCGTATCTTATTAGGATATCCATTGCTTCGGGTGAAATTTCGGTTATGGGTTTGTGCATCATCGTTGCATATTTTTTAAGATAGTAATTTGCTATAAGAGGAATGTCGGTTCTTCTTTCTCTTAACGGTGGAATGAAGATTGTGAAAACATTAAGACGGTAGTAAAGGTCTTCTCTGAATCGCCCTTCTTTAACTGCTTGTTCAAGGTCTGAATTCGTTGCGCATATAACTCTGAAGTCACTTGTTATTACCTCATTCCCGCCAATTCTTGTGAATTGTTTTGTTTCAAGGACACGAAGAAGTTGAACTTGCATTTTTAGGCTTATGGTTCCAACCTCGTCAAGGAAAATTGTTCCTCCGTCAGCGAGTTCAAATTTACCTTTTCTTCTGTAGAGGGCATCTGTGAAAGCTCCTTTTTCGTGTCCAAAGAGTTCCGATTCAAGGAGTGTATCTGGGACTGCTCCGCAATTTACCGAAATAAACGGGAAAAATCTTCTCGGGCTATGTGCATGGATTAATCTTGCAACAAGTTCTTTCCCAGTTCCACTTTCACCCCTTATCATTACAGTTGTATTTGTTGGGGCGACTGTTTTTGCAAGTTCAATTACTTTTTTAATCTGCGGGCTTTCGCCGATAAGTTCCTCTTCCATCAGGAGTTCGGATACATGTTCACGCAGTTTAATGTTTTCATCTGTTAACTTTTTCTGTTTAAGGGCGTTTTTAACGAGGTGCGATAGATAGTCTGGATCAATTGGCTTTGTAACATAATCGTAAGCTCCCTCTTTAAGGGCTTGAACTGCTGTGTCAACCGATGCGAAGGCGGTGATTATTATAATTATGGCGTTCGGGTCAATTTCCTTTATTCTTTTTTGAAGTTCAAGCCCATTCATCCCAGGCATTTTGATGTCAATGAAAACTATATCCCAGGGTCCCTCATTCATAAGTTTAAGTGCTTGTGCTGCGTTTTCAGCAACTCCAACTTTATATCCATCTTGGGTAAACCATTTTGATAGTGAATCTCTGACGATGAATTCATCATCAACAATTAAAATGCTAAATTTTTTCATCATAGTTGATGTTTGGTTTTTTTGGTAATGTGACTGTAAATGTTGTTCCGTGATTTACTTTTGATTCAACGCTTATTTTACCCGCATGCCTTTCAACGATTCCATATACAACCGCAAGGCCAAGTCCTGTTCCTTTACCTTCTTTTTTTGTTGTGAAGAATGGTTCAAATATGTGTGGTAGAATTTCTTCAGGTATCCCGACACCGGTATCTATCACCTTAATTTGAATTTTATCGCTGTTAATTTCTTTAAGTTCAATTTTTAAGGTTCCGCCATCTGGCATTGCCTCAATTGAGTTGATCTCCATTGCGATAAGCATTTGTTCAATTTGTTGAGCATCGCAAAAAATAAACACGGGGTTTTCAGGAATATCAAGTTCAAGTTTTATGTTATTCATTTGAAGGTGATGGGAGATCAAATTAACACTTCTTTTTATTACCTGACATATATCTTCATCTTTAAATTCCCCGACCTTTTGTTTTGAGAATAGGAGAAGATTTTTAACTATGTTACCGCACCTTGCTGTTTCATCAATTATTATTGAAAGTTCGTTCAAAATTTCTTCTTTCTCATCTTCGTTAATTTTCTCATTTTGAAGTTTTCTTTTTAAAAGTTTCGCATATGTAAGGATTCCTTCAAGAGGATTATTAAGTTCGTGTGCAACGGTTGCGGAAAGCTTTCCAAGCGAAGCCATTTTTTCAATCTGCAACATATAAGCATGGGCTCTTTGGAGTTCGGCTGTCTTCTCATTGACTTTTTGTTCAAGGGTTTTAGCCCAGTTTAAAAGTTCTTCATGTGCCTGCTTAAGCCTTTCGGTCATTTTATTGAAAGATTCGGCGAGCAATCCAATTTCATCCTTTGATGAAAGATCAAGTCTGAAATCAAGATTTCCATTCATTATCTCCCTTGTTCCGTATGTTAATTTCCTTAACGGGATATTAACAAATTTCCAAATGAAAATGAGAACAAAAATTGAAATTATAAGAAGCATCGCAATTCCGCTTGCGTATTGGATCTTGGTAAGTTTCTCTATATTCCTTCGCATATCTTTGAGTGAGATCATTACATCAAAGACGCCAAGTATTGTTTGTTCTTTTTTGTGCGCATGGCAATTGGCATTGTAACATGATTCTTCGTTTTTTATCGGATTTATAGCCCCAAGGACCTCATATCCGTCGGTTGAGTGAAAAATGCGTGTAAGTTGTGTTGCTTCTGCGGGGACAGTTATTTTACCGCTGCGATGGCAGACATTGCAAGCTTCGCTTTCAACAGACATTACCTTGCCAACCTCATGAGGTATGGTTGAAAATGTTATCTCCCCACGCTTGTTGTATATCCTTATTACTTCAATCCCTGGTTGTTGACCAAGCATTTTTATTATCTGATAAATATCATCTCTGCGATTGTGAAGCATGCTATAGTGTGTAGCTCTTTTAATAAGATCGCTTGTTTTAAGGGCATTTTCCATTGATATTTGCAAACATTTCTGGGTCTGCCATCGTATGATCAAGGTTGAAAAAATACCCGTGATCCCCAAGATGAGTATGAAGATAAGGATAAAAAGCTTAAATGCTAAACTTTGAAAAATTTTCATCACAGTTAAGATTGAATGTTTGGTCTCATTTGTTTTATTTCAAATTCCGTGCCGTTTAAAAGTTTTTGTTTTTTAATCTTTTTTCATTCAAAGGATGGGTTTTATTTTCATTTTTGTCACAAAGCGAGTTCAAAAGATGGACAAAAGGTATTAATGGATTTCAAAAATTTTGCTTATAAGCGAAAGATATCGTTTTACCCCAAGCAAATCCTTCAGCGTTTCAATAATTTTCCCGCCATCTTGAAGTGTGGAAAATGAATCTGATTTAAGGAATTCAGAGATAAGTGAGAGAAGCTCGTTTTTAAAGATTTCAACTTTGTAATGGTGCAGATTTAAAAATTCAACTTTATTGTAAAATCCAGCTATTTTTTCAGATGTTTTTATTTTAAAAAGCCATCCTGCGAAATATGGGTCTTTATTTGCGATGTCGGGATTTTTTAGCAGTGTTCTATTTATTTCAAAGAGCTCGCCTTGAACAGGCGAGCGAATTGTTATAATCCCATCCCTGTGCATTGTCCATGCACAGGGAGTTCTTTTCTTCACAAGTGAAGGAACATCAAGGAATATAAACTCAACAATCGGGGAAAAGAAATAAACGATTAAAGAACTTATCCCGACTATCACAAAGTCTTGTTCAAGCTTGACCCAGGTGTACGAACTTGTATAAAGTCTATCATCTGGAAATTCAAGCTTTGAGAGATTTTCAACAAATCGTGAAATAATATCAATAACTATGCGTTGACATGTGTTTTTCTCTTCAAGCATGGTAATGTTAATTTTGCTCTTTAAAAACTTCCTTTATTGGAATAACTTCAAAACCTTCGGCAATTGCTTTTCTTTCCTCAACTTCTGGTGGAAATACAGGCAAATGTTTTGCTATTAATCTAAATGAGGCAAATCCAAGCGCAACAATGAAAAGTGTCACGGATATTTCAGTCCATTTTGGGAAATAACCAGCTTGAGTATAGTTTTCAAGTGCGGTTATGCTGACATTTAATCGGTTGAGAATGAAACCAAGCACAGTTATAAGCTGTGCAACAAATAGTCCTTTTCTGCTGCTTCTTATGCGTGAATTTGTAAGAAGGATTATCGGCACGATTATCCCAAGTATGAATTCAAGCCAAAACATTAATGCTTCATAGTTTAGGCTAAAAATATATGGGAAAAGTTTGTAGTTAATTATATCCTCAACTTTCAGGACGAAGTAAACCATTAGTGCAACAGCTGTAACCTTTGCAAGTTTTGAGAGTATATGAATTTCAATTTCTCTTTTGAAGGCTCTTGAGCTTAAATAAGATTCAATTGTGACCATCGCTGGTCCAACTGCAACTGCAGAGAGGAAGAAAAGATAAGGGAGATTGCTTGAATACCAAATTGGGTATAATTTTTCTGGAACGATTAGATATAAAGAGCCAAGGGATGATTGATGAAGTGTGGAAAGGATTACACCAGCGACGACGAGTGGGATTGTCAGGCTTTTTATTATTTTTTGGGGTTTTTCAAGTTTAAATTTTTGAAAGACCATTGGGCTGAACTCAAGAGCGAGGACTGTTGTGTAAAGCATAACGCACCAGGCTACTTCAAACATAACAGATTCGGGATTCCACATTATAATTGGATGCCATATATTCCATGGTTTTCCGAGGTCGTAAAGTAGGGCAATAATTACAAGAAGATAGCCAAGAAAAGCTGTTAAGATTGCTGATGGGAGAATTGATTTATATTCTTCAAGGTTAAAAATGTAAACGGCGGCTGCCATCACGAAGCCTCCTGCTGCAAGTCCAACACCGCAAAGGACATCAAAGCCAATCCACAAACCCCAAGGGAAGTTATCGCTTAAATTTGTAGCTGCGCCAAGCCCTTTGGTGAAGCGAAGTATCGTTGAGTAAATTCCAAGTGCTACTATAACCCAAAAGACTGAACCCCAAAATGTAAGTTTTGGAATTTTTATTTTCATTTCTCATTTCCTTTTTTGTTGTTTTCTTCCATTTCTTTGAGTTTCCTTTGAAGTTTTTGAACCTCATCTCTGCGTTTTGTTATCCACCATATTCCAAATAGCAATGTCCCACCCCAAAAGATGTAGTTAGGAATTTTTGACATAATTTGTTCTGTGAAATGAGAAAGTGGTACTTCTGGCAAATTAACTTTTATGCCAAGTTTTTGCATAGGTCTATCTGCAAGGTAAAGCACTGAAGTTCCACCAGCTTCTTTTAAACCAAAGATATGCGGATAATATGTTTCGGGATTTTCGTTAATTCTTCTCTTTGCTTCTTCAATTAGTTCTTCCCTTGTTCCAAAAGTTCTTGCCTCGGCTGGGCATGCTTCAACACAGGCTGGGATCCCACCATTCTTTATCCTTTCATAACACATATCACACTTGGTGACCTTTGGGTTTAATTTATTCCATTGATATTTCGGTATATTGAATGGACATGCTTGCATACAATATCTGCATCCAAGACATTTTGAAGGATCATAAGTGACGGGACCGAGTTTTGTTTTTTGAAATGCTCCGACTGGACAAACAGATGCACAGGTTGGTTTTTCGCAATGCATACAGAGTCGGGGAACATAAATTCCATTGTGATCTTCAACGGCAGTATTTTGAATTGAAGAGAGTTGGTGTGTTTCTGTAGTAGGATTGCCCCATCTTTCAGCGCACGCTTCCTCACAAGCATAGCAACCTATGCATCTGGTTACATCAATTAAAATCCCATATTTCATTTTTGAACCCGAGTTTAATTTTTAAGATTGCTGAATGAATTCCTTTTCAAATTTCTCCCATGTTTTAGCGTCAACATTTTGAAGGACTCCCTTTATCACGAGCCCGCCATCTGCAAGTGTTAACTCCAGGGCTGGTGAAAATTTTGGCGCTTCTTTGCTTATAAACTCCCTAAATCTTCTTATCTCGTTTTTCAACCATTTGGAAGCTTCACTTCCAATCAAAAGGTTTTTGACTTCTGATGCGATATCCTCAGGTTCAATCATAATAATCCAGCCATTTAAGTATGGATCGTTCAAAATTGTCTGTGGTGATTCAAATATGATCGGATTAATTTTTGCAATCTTTCCACTTACAGGCGAGAGAAATGTTAGGGTTCGTTCCCCTTGTCTAATTTTGAATAAAGGTTCACCCTTTGTGATTTTCTCTCCAACTGGCAAAACTTCAACCGCATCAATTTTTCCAGTTACCTTTGAAATGAAATCGTCAACTCCAACATAAACCTTTCCAGAAAATAGAATCTCAAGCCAGGTGTGCGCTTTGCTAAAGAAATAACCTCTGGGTAAAATAAAACTTTCAGGACTTAACATAACCTGCGGTTGATAAGCTTCACGCTTTTTCTGTGCTCTTTGAACAAAATAATCAATTGTTAAGCAAACTAAAATTGTTGCTATTACAAAAAGTGCTACCATGGCAATTTCTCCAGTTTTTATTTTACTCACATATTATTAAGTTCAAAAGAAATGCCAGAACGATTGGGCAATCCTTAGATGATTAAATTTCAATTGGAATTTGGATTTTGATATGAATCTAAAACCAGCTTGTGTTTAGATTTTCAACGGCATTTTCTCCTGGTGGTATGGAAAATTTTGATTATTAAAAATTTTTGAATGTTTAAAAATTTAACAGAGAGCTGTTTAAAAGTTCAACGCTATAGATGTAGATTTTTGAGATGTTCATTGTTGTAGCAAAATATAACGAATGATGGCAAAGTGAGAATTAAATTATGCTATTTTAATTTGAGAAATAGGGTTGTAGAATTGGCATAAAATTTGTCTATTTTTAGAAGTGAAGTGCACCTTGTAAAAAGAAAAACTTAAAAAACAAAAGCACATTTCAGCCATGGGAGAAAAATTAACGCGTAAGCAATTTCTTGAACTTACCGCAAAAAGCGCTGTTGGGGGCGCTATAGGTTTTTCAATTATTAATCTTGCTAATAATGTAAGAGCGCAATCTCAAATCACATGGCCACTTCCTTATGAAATTCTTGATACCGAACATGTAAGAAAGTTAGGGCACCAATTTTATTGGACTGGTAAAGGATGCTGTTATGGCGCATTTAAGGCAATAGTTTACGCAATGCATGAAAGAGTAGGTGAACCATTTACGACTTTATTGCCATTGTGTGAAATGATGATTTACGGGCATGGCGGGGTTGTTGGATGGGGAACAACTTGTGGAGCGTTGCTTGGAGCTGCTGCAGCTGTCAATTTGTTCTGCGATAAGGCAACAACTGATAAAATCGTTCATGAAATTATGGGCTGGTATACACAAGCGTTGTTCCCAAGTGATATTAGCAATCAATATGCCCAAAATGGACAATTCTACGATAACAGGTTAAACCAGGCTCTACCTCAATCTAGCTGTGGCTCGGCTCTATGCCATGTGTCAGTTACAAAGTGGTGTGTAGCTTCTGGCTACAAAGCTGGTTCAACTGAAAGAAAAGAAAGGTGTGGAAGGTTAACAGGTGATGTTGCAGCTAAAACAGTTGAATTATTAAATGCTTGGAAAAATAGTCAATTCCAGCAAACATATCAACTCCCTGGAGTTGTAACAGGTTGCCTTGCTTGCCATGGCTCTGCTTATAAGGACAATGTTAAATCAATTATGACTTGTGATCAATGCCATAAGCCGAACTGGGCTCATCCGCAGACAAAGGTTGAACAACTTTCAGAGGTTGCGTTTACATTTCGCCTTGCTCAAAATTATCCGAATCCGTTTAATCCTTCAACAAGCATTGAGTTTTCGGTTCCAAAGTCTTGCGATGTAAGGTTAGAAATTTATGATATCTCCGGGAGAATTATAAGAAGGTTGATTGATGGTGAAAGGTATGAGCCGGGTGTATACAAAGTTGTATGGGATGGGACAGACGACCATGGGAACCGTGTGGCAAGCGGAGTTTATCTATACAGGATGATTGCTGGAAATTATGTGGCAACTAAGAAGATGGTTTTAGCGAAGTGAAGTTATTGCCCCAGCGAATTTAGCTGGGGCTTTTAAATTTTTAACCTGCCTTTTTGTCCTACCTTGGCTTGTTTATAACTATTTTTTTGTTTATATTTCTACTAAAATTTTCAAAACCCAGGTGAATTCTTTAATGAAAATTAACATTTCAAAATTGTCCGATGGTGAGCATTTTTATACATTTATAGTTAAACCATCGGACCTTGATCTTGAAGAAAAAAGATTTAACAAACCAGTTTATGTTGAAGCAACGCTTGAGAAATCAAAGCGCCAACTCTTTTTAAAAGCGAATGTTTATACAGTTGGGAGGTTTCAATGTGATAGATGTGTTGAGGATTTTGATATGGTTCTTGAAAATAGTTACAGGATGTATTATGTTTATAGTGAGGAAGAGTCAAAAAAATATGAACCTGACGAAGTTGCCGTGATAACACCTGAGACGAACGAAATTGATATATCTGATGATGTGAGGCAAATTGTTTTGCTTTCAGTGCCGATGAAATTGCTTTGTTATGAAGAATGCCTTGGGCTTTGTCCAAGGTGTGGTAAGAATTTAAATTTTGAAATATGCACCTGCAAAGTTGAGGAGATAGACCCAAGATGGGCTCCACTCTTAAAACTTATGGAAAGTGAAAATTTGAGAAAAGAAAGTGAAAATTAAAGCAAGGGTGATTTAACTATGCCTAATCCGAAGCGAAGACATTCAAGGTCACGCAGGGACAAAAGGAGAGCAAACTACAAACCAACTGCGCCAACTTTGAGTGAATGTCCGCAGTGCCACGAACCAAAACTTCCACATCGTGCCTGTCCAAAGTGCGGATACTACCACGGAAGAACTGTTATAGTCCCGAAAGAATGATATTTAGTTGAAAAAATGTCTTTAGAATTAAAACCCTGGAACATCAAAGTTCCAGGGGTGAATTAAATTTTTAAATGAGGTGAAGTTTAATTGAAGCAAAGCAGGGAATCAAAAATGGAATTTCGCAAATAATTCAAGTTTAAAATTTCAATGGCAGAAGCGTCAAATTCAAAGAAGATTAAAATAGCTGTTGATGCGATGGGTGGAGATTATGCACCCACAACTGTGATTGAGGGCGCACTGACTGCGTTGAGAGAGTCAAATAATAGATTTGAAATTGTTTTCGTTGGGGATGAGAGAAAAATTAAAGAAGAATTAAAAAAACACGATACCGCTGGACTTAACTTTTCAATCGTTGATGCTCCACAAGTGATAGGGATGGATGATATTCCAACGGTAGCATTAAGAAAGAAAAAGAATTCATCTATTGTCGTCGGAATGAAATTACATAGTGATGGTGAGGTTGACGCATTTGCAAGCGCTGGAAATACAGGGGCTGTGCTTACAGCTGCGACTTTTATACTTGGGAAAATTGAAGGGATTTCAAGACCAACTATTGGGAGTGTGTTCCCAACTGAAGCTGGAAGCAAGAGCATAATGCTTGATGTTGGTGCAAATGTTGATTGTAAACCGCATCATTTGTTTGAGTTTGCAATTATGGGTAGTATTTATTCAAATGTGATACTTGGGCAGAAAAATCCAAAGGTTGCACTTTTAAACATTGGTGAAGAAAGCACAAAAGGTGGGGATATAGTTTTGCAGGCATATAAAATGCTTTCAGAGAGCAAACTTAACTTCATTGGAAATGTTGAAGGTCGTGATATACTTCTTGGGAAAGCTGATGTGATTGTTTGTGATGGATTTGTTGGAAATATAGTTTTGAAATTTGCTGAAAGCGTCCTTGGCGTTTTAAAGAGGAAATTAAGAAACTATGCTGTTAAAAATATCTTCAGGAAGTTAACATTTGGGTTTCTTGCTCGTGGTTTAAGAAAGGCGTTGAAGGAGTTTGATTATCAAGAATATGGGGGTGTGCCTTTTCTTGGTGTAAATGGTGTTGCTATAATTGGGCACGGGAGCTCAAGCGCTATTGCTATAAAAAATATGATTTACAGAGCAGAAGAAACAGTGCAGAGAAGAGTTAATGAAAAAATAAAAGAAGCATTAAAACATTACAAACTTAAAACGGAGGTATAAAATTGGGGCAACGTAGAGCAACTATAACTGCGGTTGGGCATTATGTTCCCGAAAAAGTTCTTTCAAATTTTGATCTTGAAAAAATGGTTGACACAAGTGATGAATGGATAAGGACAAGAACGGGGATTCGTGAGAGGAGAATTCTTGAAAAGGGGGCAACATCTGATCTTGCAGTTGAGGCAATTAAGAGATTATTTGAAAATAGTGGTGTCTCACCAGAAGAGATTGAGGTTTTGATAGTTGCAACTGTTACACCAGATATGTTTTTCCCATCAACTGCTGCCGTTATTCAGGAAAAACTTGGTTTGAAAAGAGCTTGGGGTTTTGATCTTTCAGCAGCATGTTCAGGATTTATCTATGCTTTAATAACGGGGGCGCAATTTATAGAATCTGGAAATTATAAGAAAGTTCTTGTTGTCGGTGCTGATAAAATGAGCGCAATTGTTGATTATACGGACAGAAACACATGTGTTTTATTCGGAGATGGTGCTGGAGCGGTTTTGCTTGAACCAAGCGATAATCCTGAATATGGAATTATTGACCATATTTTTTATATGGATGGCACAGGTGGAAAATATCTTTATATGCCTGGTGGAGGAAGTTTAAATCCACCAAGTCATGAAACAGTTGATAAAAAGATGCATTACATCTATCAAGATGGGAGGGCTGTTTTTAAGGTTGCGGTCGTTGGAATGGCTGATGTTTCAGCTGAGATAGTTGAGAGAAATGGTTTAACTGGTAAAGATATTGATTGGCTTGTTCCACACCAGGCAAATCTTAGAATAATTACTGCAACCGCTGAAAGGATGGGACTTGATCTTTCAAAAGTTATGATAAACATTGATAGATATGGAAATACAACTGCTGCAACAATTCCACTTTGCCTGTCTGAGTACTGGGAATGTGGGAAGTTGAAACCTGGGGATAGAATAGTTATGTCGGCATTTGGAGCAGGTTATACATGGGGGGCGGTCTTGATGAGATGGTCTCTTCCAAACCCGCCAAAACCAAGACCAGATGTAGCAAGATATTGTGAAGAAATGGATTCAAGAAGATTTGAAATACCCGAAGAATTGAAAATAAAAAACGAAGTTGGTAAATGAAAATTGCTTTTGTGTTCCCAGGTCAGGCTTCTCAATATGTTGGAATGGGGAAAGATCTTTATGAGAATAATCCCATTGCGAAGGAAATTTTTGATAAAGCTGAGGAAATTCTTGGGTTTGAGATAAAACGACTTTGTTTTGAAGGACCTGAAGAAGATTTAAAACAAACAAAAATAACGCAACCTGCGATTTTTGTTCATAGCTATGTTATTTCAAGACTTCTTGATGGAAAGCTTAAAGCTGATATGAGCGCTGGTCATTCGCTTGGGGAATATTCCGCCCTTGTTTATGCTGGTGTGTTAAGTTTTGAAGATGCTTTAAAAATTGTAAAACTCCGGGGCGAATTGATGCAAAAAGCGGGTGAGGAAAATCCCGGAACCATGGCTGCTATAATCGGTCTTGATTATGAAAGAGTAAAGGAATTATGTGAAGAAGTTAAAGATGGAATTGTTCAACCGGCAAATTTCAATACTCCGGAACAAATCGTTATATCGGGCGAGGTTGATGCGGTGAGAAAGGTTATGGAGCTTGCTCAGAAAGTTGGGGCGAAGATGGTTAAAGAACTTGTTGTCAGCGGAGCATTCCATTCCCCGCTTATGGAAAGCGCTAAAGAAGAACTTAAAAAAGCACTTGACGAGGTGAAATTTAACAAACCATCTATTCCTGTTTATTTCAATGTCACCGCAAAACCATCTTATGATCCTGGGGAAATAAAAAATTTGCTTTACCTTCAAATAACAAGCCCTGTGTTATGGTCACAGATTATAAAAAACATGATTTCGGATGGGGCAACGAGATTTTACGAAATCGGTCCTGGGAAAGTTTTGCAGGGTTTAATCAAAAGAATAGATTCAAATGTTGAGGTATCCGGTTTTGATAAGTTTGATGATATCAAAAAATTGGAAGGTTAGTTTATGGATAACCGGTCAAATTCACATAAGATTGATAGAGAAATTATCCAAGTTAAAAATTTTAAGATAGATACAATTGTTTTCACAGCTGGCTTCGTCCCATTCTGCAATGTGCCGGTATGCCATGGGAATTGTTGCTATTGGGGAGTTTATGTTGATGTTATGGAAAGAGATAAAATTCTTGAAAATAAAGATTTGATCTTGAAATATATGGATGAAACTCAGCCCAGGGATATTGAACTCTGGTTTGAAAAAGAGGAATGGGATGATCCAGATTTCCCATCTGGTAGATGTGTGGGGACGAACATTTATAACAATAAATGTGCCTTTTTAACGAAGGAGGGATATTGTGTTTTGCAGATAACCGCAATAAATAGCGGTATGCATAAGTGGGCTTTAAAGCCATTTTATTGCTGTATTTATCCTTTGACATTTTGTGAAGGTGTTTTAACTTATGATGATGGACACGCTGAAGAACTTTCATATTGTGGGATAAAGGCAACACACAATCATGCAGGACCTGTGATTGAAATTTGTAAGGATGAATTTATTTATATTCTCGGTCAAGATGGTTACGCTGAACTATTGGGGATTTATGAAGAGTGGAAACAAAAAGTTCAAATAAATAGTGAAACGTAAAAATGAGCGATTTAAAAAATAAGGTTGCCATAGTTACAGGTGGTTCAAGGGGAATTGGCAGGGCTATTGCTAAGATTCTTGCCTCTGCCGGATGTGATGTTGTTATAACTTATAAAAGCTCAGCTCAGCAGGCGCAGGAAGTTGTGAGTGAGATTTCAAAAAGTTCAAAAGCTATGGCTATTCAGGCGGATTCGTCAAAATTTGAAGATGCACAGCGAGTTGTGGATGAGGTTTTGAAAAATTTCGGTAAAATTGATATACTTATTAATAACGCAGGGATCACAAAAGATAATCTTCTGCTCAGGATGAGCGAAAGTGAATGGGATGATGTGATTGAGACAAATCTAAAAGGGGTTTTTAATTTTACAAAGGCAGTTATAAAGCATATGATAAGTCAAAGGTCTGGAAAAATAATTAACATTGCATCTGTTGTTGGATTAATTGGGAATCCAGGACAGGCAAATTATGCAGCTTCAAAAGCTGGGATAATTGGATTTACAAAAGCACTTGCAAAGGAAGTTGCTTCAAGAAATATACAGGTTAATGTCGTTGCCCCGGGTTATGTTGAAACTGAAATGACGGAGAAATTAAATGAGGAACAGAAGAAGCGTCTTTTTGAGATGATACCTGCAAAGAGAATAGCTAAACCAGAAGAAATTGCTTATGTTGTTAAATTTTTGGCTTCACCTGAATCAGATTATATCACGGGTCAAGTTATAGTTGTTGATGGTGGTTTAACCGCATAAAAAATAAAAAACTAAAAACAAAAGGAGGATAAAATATGGACATTGAGGCGAAGGTCAAGCAAATAATCGTTAACAAACTCAATGTGAGCGAAGATAAGGTAGTTCCCGAGGCATCTTTTATTAACGATCTTGGTGCGGATTCACTTGATACGGTTGAGCTTGTGATGGAATTTGAGAAAGAATTTGGAATCCAGGTTCCGGATGAGGATGCTGAGAAAATAAGAACTGTTGGAGATGCGATCAACTATTTAAAGCAAAAGCTTGGTCAGGCGTAAAAATTTTTTCCGGGAGGGCATTATATGCCTCTCCCTTTTTTATTTTTTAAAACAAAACATGAAATTGTGTCATGTTCAACCGTAAAAGGGTTGTTGTGACAGGAATGGGTGTAATATCACCCGTTGGATTAACAATTGAAGAATTCTGGAAGAACCTTCTTGAAGGTAAAAGTGGAGTTGATTATATAACAAGGTTTGATACAACAAATTTTGCTACAAAATTCGCAGCGGAGGTAAAAAATTTTGATCCAATGAACTATATGGATAGAAAACTTGCTCAAAGAATGGATATCTTTACTCAATTTGCAATGGCTGCTACGGAGATGGCTATTAAGGATGCGGGATTGAATTCGGATTCAAAAATAGATAAAGAAAGGGTTGCGGTGGTTTATGCCTCTGGTATTGGGGGCATGTGGACATATCATACACAGCATGAATTACTTTTTAAAACAGGAACACCAAGACATATAAGCCCATTTACTGTAACAATGATGATAGTTGACATTGTACCTGGTTATATTTCCATAAGATATGGTTTCAAGGGTCCAAATTATTCCACTGTCTCTGCCTGTGCAAGTTCAGCAAATGCGATAGCGGATGCAGTTATGTTAATTGAGCGTGGTCTTGCAGATGTTGTAGTTACAGGTGGTTCAGAATCAGCTATATGCCCAATGGGTATTGGTTCTTTTAATGCTATGAGGGCGCTTTCAACAAGAAATGATGAACCACAAAAGGCAAGCAGACCGTTTGACGCACAACGTGATGGTTTCGTCATGGGTGAAGGAGCGGGTACTTTGATACTTGAATCGCTTGAACATGCTTTAAATCGTGGTGCAAAAATTTATGCTGAAGTTGCTGGTTTTGGGCTTACAGCAGATGCTTATCATATAACTGCACCAGCTCCTTGCGGTGAGGGAGCTGCAAGGTCAATGTCGCTTGCACTCAAAGATGCTGGATTATTACCAGAGGATATTGACTATATCAATGCACATGGAACATCAACTAAAGAAAACGATAAAAATGAAACCCAGGCAATAAAAACTGTTTTTGGTGATCACGCCTACAAACTTGCTATAAATTCAACTAAATCAATGATAGGGCATCTCTTAGGCGCTGCTGGAGCGGTTGAAGCAATTGTAACGATTTTGTCAATAACTACCGGCAAAATTCATCCTACAATAAACTATGAGTATCCCGATCCCGAATGTGACCTTTTCTATGTGCCAAATCAAGCAATTGAGAAAGAGGTTAAAGCAGCGATTTCAAATTCATTTGGATTCGGTGGACATAATGTTTCAATAGTTTTCAAAAAGTTTGAAGAATAATGGCTCTGTTCAAAGTAATCAAAAAGTTGTACAAGCTTTTAAATAGTTCAAACTCAGGTTTAATAAGTAAGGAAAAATTTAAAGAGCTTGAAAAGATTCTTGGGGTAAAAATTCACAACAGGGATATTTTTGTTCAAGCGTTAACCCATAGATCTTTTGTTCCGATTGCAAAACAGAAGTATGGAATAAAGACGGAATCAAATGAACGACTTGAGTTTCTTGGTGATTCAATTTTAAATTTAGTTGCTGGTGAACTCCTTTACAAAGCTTATCCGTTTGCAAGCGAGGGCAGATTAACTCGTTTGAGGTCGCGAATCATAAACAAAGGGATTTTGGTCAAATATGCTTATCTCTTAAGGCTTGATGAATTTATGCTCTTAAGCCACTCCGCTAAACGAGCCTTGATGCAAGGATATAACTCAATGCTTGCTGATGCGTTTGAAGCAATTGTTGGTGCAATATATCTTGACTCTGGATTTGAAACTACAAAAAAATTTCTAACTCGTGTTTTCAAAGAGTTGCTCGGAGAGTTTGATTCAAAATTTTATGAATCAACAAAGGAACACTACAAAAGCATACTGGTTGAGTATTCGCATAAGGTAAATCTTGATGTAACTTACAGAGTTGTGAAAGTTGAAGGACCCGAACATGAAAGAATTTTCACTGTTGAAGTTTTGCTTGGAGACCGAGTTGTTGGGGTTGGACAGGGGAAAAATAAAAAAGAAGCTGAAAAATTCGCCGCTTACAACGCCCTTCTTAATCTTGGACTCGTTGATAAACCTGTGGATTGAAATTTTTCACAAAATTTTGCAATCTTATATTTGGACTTAAAATTTAAATCTTAATTTTGATGTTGAGAAACTCTCTTATACTTGTGCTTTTGATTTTATATTCCATCGGCAACGCGCAAAATATATGGTTTTCAGATGAATTTAACAGAGCAAAGCTTGATGATGTTTGGTTTGTAATCTCTGGGAAATCAAATGTTGAAAATGGAAAACTTAAATTGGAAGCTGTGGGTAAACCGTCACTTTTGGGGCTAAATCTTTTGATCCCACCAAAAACAGGATATACTGTTAAATTTTCTTTTTCTGGAAGTAAAGTTTCCCTTATGTTCAATGTTTATGATGTTTATTTAATTCGCGCTGGAAATTATGTTAAGTTTTTTAATAATGTAATCTATACTGGCGTAATTGAACCAACTGCCGAGGAGAAGATAGCAAAATTTGCTTCTTTGCCGAAATCAAAGGATAAATGGAAAACAATCACTGTTGAAGTTTTACCCGAGAAATATACTGTTTATTTTAACGATAGAAAAGTATTTGATGAGAAACCATATTTTAACTCCGGCTTTATAATCCTTGGAACGGATGAAGGCGAGGTTGAAATTGATTATTTCATCGTTTCATCCCGTGAAAAGTATAAAACTATTGAAGAAATGAAGAAAGCTAACAAAGCTTTGATTGATCACATAAATTCAATTGCGTTGATCAACCCATCAAAATTTGCAATTTCAAGCGATATTTATTCACATGTTCAAGTGCTTGATACCGTTGGTAATGTTCTTAACAGATTTACATATTTACGGTGGGCTGGAGGAGTGATGTATTATAATGAAGGGTTGTATATTTGTGATGCTGGGAAAATAACAATCGTTTATCCGGATAGAACTGCTAATGTCGCGCAATTTATGGTCAAGTATCCAAGTTACATTTCCACCGATGGAGAAAAATTTTATGTAATTGACAATGGGGCTATTAAAATTTTTGACCGCAACTTTAAACTCATCTCGTCTTTCACCGACCCATTGAATTTGAAGTTTCCAACTGCAATAGCAGTTGATAAATATAACATTTATTGCACAGATCCCGAGCTTGGGAGAATCGCAATTTATTCAAAAAGAGATACAATAAAATTTATCGGGAAGATTCAAGAATCTTTGATAATGCCCGTTGATATAAAATATGATTCGGTATCAAATTGTTTTTTCGTTGCAGATGTCGGGCTTAAAGGCATTGTGAAATTAACAAGTAATAAAGTTGAGAAAATTTTCAAAGCAGAAAATCTCGGTGGATTGAATCTACCACGAAGTATTGATGTAAAATCTGGTTTGATTTTTATCGCTGACGCCGATAAGATCATCCGCGTTGATACAACCCTTTCGGAGGCTTCCGCAAAGTTAATTTTGAAAAGATAATTTTTTATAATTCTATCCTGAAATTTTCAACAAATTTTGAACACCAGCCTTCATCATCGGAACAATAAAAATAGATAAATTTCCCGCTTAGGGATTTTATCTCATGTGTTTTAATCTTCAGCTCAACTATTATTGGTTTTTGTGTGTCAATATAACTTCCCTTTGCTTTATCAAATTTTATGTTCAAAACTTCAACAGGTTCATTGAATTTAATCTCTGGTCTTGGTTCTGAATTTATATGTATCCCGGGAATTGGTTTCAAGGTGATGATGAGTGCAAATTTGTCTTGCTTTATCTTTTCAAGTTTAAAATTTGACAAGACATATTTATTTGTTTTTGATTGAGGTTTGTGAGGCGAAAGAACTAACAAAATAAGGCAAAGTGTCAAAACATTATTTTTAAAAACGTTTTTCATCTTCAGTCCTTTTTATATTTTATTTCCCCCTCGTAAATTGTCATATGGACATTGAAATTTTTATCAAGAACAACTATATCTGCATCTTTCCCAGTGGCGAGAATTCCCTTGCGATGTTCTTTCCCGAGAACTCGGGCTGGATTTAATGAGGCCATTCTAACAGCAGATGTAATGGGGACATCAACAAGTTCAACCATGACTTTTACTGCTTGTTCCATTGTGAGCGTGCTCCCGGCAAGTGTTCCGTCTTCAAGAAAAATTTTTTTGTCTTTGACGATTACTTTTTGATCCGCAAATTCATATTCTCCATCCGGTAAGCCACACATTTTCATTGCATCTGTTATAAGTATAATTCCAGCAGGTCCTTTGATTTTGTACAGAAGTTTCATAACCATTGGATGTACGTGGATTCCATCAGCGATAAGTTCTATTTTGAGTTCATCAAAGAGAAGAGAACCTGTTATCACTCCAGGGTCACGGTGATGAAACGGTTTCATTGCATTAAACATATGTGTTACATGAGCAGCACCATTGTGAATTGCCGTTTGTATTTCTTCAATATTTGCAACGGAATGCCCAATTGATAAAATCACACCATCAAGGGCAGATTCCCTCATCACCTCATAAGCTCCAGGAAGTTCAGGAGCTATTGTCATTATTTTTATAAATCCACGCCCAGCATCGCGCAGTGTATACCAAGCATCAAGCGATGGCTTCAGCAGATAATCTGGGTTCATGGCACCTCGTTCCTCGGGGTTTAAAAATGGACCTTCAAGATGTATGCCCCAGATATTTGTATGATTTTGCTCTATGAAATCAGCAAGCCTTCTAAGCTCACGGATGAATTCTTTTTCTGGTTTTGGGTAGAGCGTTGCAAGAAGACCTGTCGTTCCATGTTGGAAAAAGAATTCGCTTATTTTGAAAAGCGCTTCATCGTCCTCATCTTCAAACCCATATCCAAGCCCACCATGAACATGTAAGTCAATAAATCCAGGTGTAGCATACATTCCATCAAAATCAAAAAATTCATATTCCTCATCTGGTTCAAACTTCAAATCTTCAAGTTTTCCAATTTCAGCTATTTTCTTCCCTTCTATTATTATTCCAGATTTTTCAATCACTCTGAAAGGTGTGACTGCGTTAACATTTCGCAGAACTATCTTTTTCATATAAGTTTTACTTTGTTTTTGAATTCAAATTCAAGAAACTTTTCTTTAAATTTTTTCACTGTTTTTGTGACATCATCTGATTTAAAAATTGATGATCCAGCGACTATGATATCTGCTCCTGCTTCAAGTATAAGTTCAACATTATCAAGGTCTATTCCGCCATCAACTTCAATTTCAACATCAAGATTTCTTTCCATGATCATCTTTTTAGCTTGAACTATTTTCCGCAGTGATGTTTCAATAAATTTTTGCCCTCCGAAACCAGGGTTAACTGACATTATCAATAAAATATCCACATAATCAATAATTTCCTCAATTGCATTCACGGGCGTTGCTGGATTTATTGAAACACCAGCTTTTGCCCCCGTTTGTTTGATTTTTGTTATCGTTCTATGTAAATGTGTGCAAGCTTCAAAGTGAACAGTTATTATATCTGATCCAGCTTCTCTAAATTCATCTATATATTGATCTGGATTTGAAATCATAAGGTGTGAGTCAAGTGGAAGATTTGTCAGTTTTCTTATTGCTTTAACTATCATCGGTCCAAAGGTTAAATTTGGAACAAAGTGTCCATCCATTATATCAAGATGAAAGAGGTCCGCGCCTCCTTCTTCAGCTTTTCTTATTTCGTTTTTAAGCTCGGAAAAATCAGCTGAAAGCAGAGATGGAGCAAGTTTAAGCATTTTATCTTAATAATTTTGTTTTTGACCTTCTGTTAATTCTTTTGCAACAAAAACATCAACAGCTGAGCCTCTTGAAACGAAAGAAGCAGGTCTTGGAAATTGTTCAATCACTGTATTGGGGAGAACGGAAGAATTTGGTTCATAGATAACTTTACCTATGCGAAGACCAGCCTCGTTCAAGATCTGCTCAACCTTTGAAAGTGGAAGCCCAATTAAGTTTGGAACTTGTGTTTTCCCTTCAGCGCTTCCTAAACTTACAACAACTGAAATTTGCGCCCCTGCTGAAACTTTTGTCTTTTCAGGTATTGATTGGGAAAATATAGCTCCCTCAGGGAAGTCGTCAGAAAAATCATATTGGACTTCCCCAAGGCGCAATCCAAATTTTTCAAGGGTCAGTTTAGCTTCACGAACCGATTTCCCAATAAGTGATGGGACCTCAATTTTTTGCTCGCCCGAACTAACGACAAGATATACTCGTCTTCCCTCTTTTATCTTCATCCCAGGTCTTGGGTTTTGAATTATCACATATCCAACAGGAAATCTCGCGTCATGGCGCTCGGTTACATTTTCAAGTTTAAGGTTTAAGGTATCAATGATTTTTTTTGCGTCTTCAAGCTTCATCCCGATAAGATTTGGCATCTCAATTGATTTAACCGAATTTACATAAAAAGGCATCACGATTTTATCCATCGCAAGAACTAAAAAAAGAAATACAAACACAGCTATTATTAACTTTTTAAGACGTTTTATTTTCATCTTGTAAGTTTTGCTTTATTTTTGTGTGTAAAATATAAAAATAAATTTGCGAATTCACAATTGAATAATCTTTTCTATACCTTTGTGAGTTTAATTCATACTGAAGTGACATCTTGGCATCTAAATATCAAAATTTCAATTTCATCCTGCCACTTTGACAATAGGGAGTTAAATAAGCGAGATTAATTTTTAATCTTTTTTATTTGGCACAATCTTTGAATTTATTTTTTAGTGAAAATTTAAAACTAAAAAATAAAAAGGAGGTGAGACCTATGTTGATTAGGTATGCCCCATTTAAGGAGGTTGAAATGATTGAGAAAGAGATAAATAAACTCTTTAACGATTTCTTCAAAACATTCCAGTCCGGGTATGAATATCCGTTGCTTGATATCGTGGATACAAAGGATAACCTTGTAATATATGCTGAAATTCCTGGGGTAAGCAAGGATGATGTAAAGGTTAAGATTCATAATGATGTTTTGACAATATCTGGGGAAAGGAAAGAGCCTGAAGTTTCAGAAAAAGCGAATTGCCTTATCCGTGAAAGGGAATTTGGTAAGTTTATGAGAAGTGTGAGATTGCCTTATCCAATTGATGTGGACAAGGTAAGCGCTGAATATAAAGATGGAATTTTGAAGATAATCCTCCCAAAGAAAGAGGAAGCAAAACCGAAAGAAATTCAAATTAATGTAAATTAAAAAACAAAATTATAAAAAGGAGGTGATGATGTATGAGAAAAGATAGATCAATAGCTAAATATGAAAAAGATTTGAAGACATACATCACACCTCCAGTTGATATGTATGAAACCCCAGATTCATATATCCTATTCCTTGATATGCCAGGTGTCACAAAAGAAAATTTGAAGATAAAAGTTCTTGATGATACTTTGGTAGTTCAAGGGAAATTTGATGTTCCTGTTTCAAAAGATGATGAAATTTTGTTCAATGAGCTGATATATGGTGAATATAAGCGTGAGTTTATTCTCTCTGGAGATGTTGATAGGAACAAAATTAATGCAAAACTTGATAATGGTGTTTTGATCTTAACGCTTGGGAAGAAAGAAGAAGGCAAAGAAATTGAAATTAAAATAAACTAAAAAATAAAGGAGGTGAAGAGCCATGACGCTCATCAGATGGACTCCAATAAGGGATTTGGCGACCGAAATTTTTGACCTCCAGAGGGAAATAAACAGAATGTTTGACAGATTTTTCCGTGGCTTTGAAGAGGAAGAGGAACTCAAAATGATGAAATGGAGCCCAAGGGTTGATATCTCTGAAACAGATGATGAATATATTGTGAGAGCTGATGTTCCAGGTGTGAGCAAGGATGACATCAAGATAACGATAAAAGATAATGTCCTTACAATAAGTGGGGAAAAGAAACAAGAGAAGGAAACGAAGAATGAGAACTTTCATAGGATTGAGAGAGTTTATGGTTCATTCACCAGGACATTTACACTGCCTGGTGCTGTGAAAGTGGATAAGGTTGAAGCGAGGTTCAAAGATGGTGTTCTCACAATAAAGCTTCCGAAAGTTGAGGAAGCGAAGGCAAAGGAGATTGAGGTTAAAGTTGATTAAATTTGAAAAAATCCCGCCATTTTTGGCGGGATTTTTTTAAATTTATATTTGAAAAAGTCAAAACAAAAATAGGTTTTAAAATATGGCGGTTGAAACGAAAAAGGGTTTCGTTGAAATTTTGAGAAATTTGTTCATGCCTTATTTTTCAGAAAGAGAAGAACTTTTAAAAATCTTGAATGAAAATTATTCAAAAGAGATAACTATAGCAAAAATGATGGACGAGCATGCTGAGATAATACCTTTTGATTTTTTAAAGGATAAACTTAAAAAAATTGCGGAAGAGGAGCGAAAGCACGCGGAAAAATTTAAACAAAAAATCGCTGAGCTTGGTGGAAGTGTGAATCCGTCAGCAAAAATTTACGATGTTAAGACAGGGTCAATTCATAATGAGAAGGGTTTTAGAAAGCTTGTTGCAGACCTTGAGTTTGACAAGGAGATTTATGAGGATTATATCTCACAGATCAATAGGATAGAAAACGAGGATGTAAAAAAAACTGCTTCGTGAGATAGTTGAGGATGAAGTAAGACATAAAGATGTCTTGATGGACATAGTGATGCGGTTGTGTTAAACTTTCAAATTTTAAAACAAAAAAACATAAAGCCATGGGAGAAGAACTCAAGTTCACACGAAATCCTGAAAAACATGTTCATATTCCTGAGGCGATGTCAATTTTACCGCTTAGGAATTCTGTGTTTTTCCCAAAGCAATTCATGCCTCTTTCAGTTGGTAGGGAAAGCACTATAAAATTAATTGAAGATGTCAGCAAAAGTGGTGAACTTATTTTGATCGTTGCGCAGAAGGAACCTCAGATAGAGAAGCCGACGCCTGATGATATCTATCATTTTGGGACAGTTGCAAAGATACTCAAAGTTTATAATTTGCCGGATGGTTCAAAGAGTGTGTTTGTTCAGGGTTTGCATCGTGCGAAGATTCTATCCTTTATACAGCAGGAGCCTTATTTAAGAGGGGTAATTCAACAGGTTGATGATGAAGGTGAGATTGACCTTGAAGATGAAGCAGTTGCTGTCGCGATAAAAAATGTTTTTAAAAAAGTCGTTGAACTATCACCTGACTTAACCCCTGAGCAGGCGAATATGGTTAGTGGGACAGATGATATATATGCTTTGCCCGATATTGTTGGTTCAATTTTAAATGTCTCAGTTGCGGAGAAACAAGAGATCCTTGAACAGGTTAATATAAAAGAGCGTTTGAGGAAATGTCATTTTATTTTAAACAGACATGCACAACGACTTGAACTTGGGAACAAGATTCAGGCGGAGGTCCAGGATGAAATCACGAAAAATCAACGAGAGTATTTCCTCCGAGAGCAGTTGAAGGCAATAAAAAGAGAACTTGGTGAGGATGAGGAAGGTGCGGAAATTAGGGAGTTAAGGGAGAAAATTGAGAAGGCAAACATGCCTGAGGAAGCACGCAAGGTTGCGTTAAAGGAACTGGAAAGATTATCAAGAATGCATCCATCCTCGGCTGAATATACTGTTGCGAGGACTTATCTTGACTGGTTGATAGAATTGCCATGGAGCATCTCAACCGAAGATAACCTTGATATAAAGAAGGCTGAAGAGATACTTGAGAGAGATCATTATGGGCTTGAAAGGGTCAAAAAGAGAATACTTGAGTATCTTGCTGTTCGCAAATTGAAAAATGATATGCGTGGTCCAATACTTTGCTTTGTTGGTCCCCCTGGCGTTGGTAAGACATCGCTTGGGAGGTCAATTGCTGAGGCGCTCGGGAGAAAATTTGTAAGGATTTCGCTTGGCGGTGTTCATGACGAAGCTGAGATAAGAGGACATAGAAGAACTTATATAGGAGCTTTGCCAGGGAGGATAATCCAGGGGATTAGAAAAGCTGGGTCAAATAACCCTGTTTTTATGCTTGATGAAGTTGATAAAATTGGTGCAGATTTCCGTGGTGATCCTGCAGCTGCCTTGCTTGAGGTTCTTGATCCTGAACAAAATCACTCGTTCAGCGATCATTACATTGAAGTTCCATTTGATCTTTCAAAAGTTATGTTTATAGCAACTGCTAACATGATTGAACCAATCCCACCTGCTTTGAGAGATAGGATGGAAATAATTGAGATACCAAGCTACATTGAAGAGGAGAAATTAAACATAGCGAAATATTTTCTCGTACCGAAGCAGATAAAGGCTCATGGATTAACTGAAGATATGATAAAGTTTGAAGATTCAGCGATAAGGAAAATAATAAATTCATACACACGTGAAGCCGGGGTCAGGAACCTTGAAAGAAGAATTGCAGATATATGCCGTGGCGTTGCTAAAGATGTTGCGTTAGGTAAAACAGAGCCAACGACGATAACTGAGGATGTGATTCCAAAATATCTTGGACAACCGAAGTATTATCATGAGGCAGCTGAAAGAATTAATAAACCAGGTATAGCGATGGGGCTTGCCTGGACCCCCGTTGGTGGAGAAATCCTTTTTGTTGAAGCAACAAAGATGAAAGGAAAAGGAGCACTGCATCTTACAGGTCAATTAGGTGATGTCATGAAGGAGTCAGCACATATAGCATTAAGTTATATAGCTTCAAAATCTGATGAGTTTGGGATTGATCCAGATTTTAGGGAAAAATACGATATTCATATACATGTGCCAGCTGGAGCTATCCCAAAAGATGGACCTTCAGCTGGAGTTACGATATTAACAGCGCTTTATTCTTTGCTCAAAGGAAAAGTTGTATGTAATGATATTGCAATGACAGGCGAGATCACACTTCGCGGTGCGGTTTTGCCAGTCGGTGGTATAAAAGAGAAAGTTCTTGCAGCACACAGAGCTGGAATTAAAAAGGTAATTTTGCCAGAGAAGAATAAAGCTGATGTTGAGGAAATACCCGAACAGGTCAGAAGCGAGATGGAGTTTTACTTTGTAAGGGAAATGGATGAAGTCCTTGAACTTGCCGTTAAGAAAGAAGAAGTTTGTGAAGTAGTTGAGTAAATGTGAATGAAATTTTTAAATCCATTCGTTGTAAACTTTAAGGCGAATTGTTCCGAACAATCGGAATGATTCGCCTTTTGTTTATATAAAAATGGAGGTGATGTGAAGATGAAAGATTATTACAAAATACTTGGTGTAAGCGAAAATGCAACGATTGATGAGATAAAGCAGGCATATAAAAAACTTGCGATGAAATATCACCCGGACAGGAATCCAGGAGATAAACAGGCGGAGGAAAAGTTTAAAGAAATTAACGAGGCATATAGTGTTCTTTCCGATCCAGAAAAAAGAAAGCAATACGATCAACTTAGGAAATTTGGCGCCAAATTTGAAGGTGGTGGATTTCCCGGGGGATTTAACTTTGAAGATATATTTTCTAATTTCAGAACAGGTTTTGGTGAAGGTTTTAATTTCACGGTTGGTGATTCGTTCATTGAGGACCTTTTGAATCAATTTTTTGATAGAGGGGAATTTTTTAGAAAAGGCAAAAGAGGCGCAGTAAAAGGAGATGATATAAATATAACCGTTGAAATACCCTTCTCAACAGCGGTTAACGGAGGCGAGATATATGTTGATGTTCCAAGGAAGGAAGTTTGCAGTGTTTGTGGTGGGACAGGTGCAAAACCAGGGGCGAGGGTAAGCACCTGTCCGGTTTGTAAAGGAACTGGGACAATCTCTGATGTCAAAGGAATGTTTGCATTTTCAAGACCATGCCCGAACTGTTATGGGCGTGGGAAAATTATTTCAGAAATTTGCTATAGTTGCGGTGGCACAGGGCAAATCTTGACAACAAGAAAAATTAAAATAAAAATTCCGGCTGGGGCTGATACCGGGACCACTTTGAGAATTAAAGGCGAGGGAGAACCCGGAATTAATGGGGGCGCAAATGGTGACCTCTATGTTCACATTAAAGTCCAAGATGATAAATTTTTCAAACGTAAGGGAAACGATATTTATGTTGAAATACCAATCAATATAGCACAAGCAATTTTAGGAAGTAAAATTAGAATTAGAACAATTCATGGGAATAAGGTAGAATTGACAATTCCGCCTGGAACTCAAAATGGGACGACATTTAGATTGAAAGGGCTTGGGGTGAGATCAAATGGTGGCGTTGGTGATATGTATGTCACAGTTAGAGTTGAAATTCCCGAAAAAATAAATGAAAAACAGCGAAAACTCATTGAAGAATTTGCGAAAGAAGGTAATCTAAAGTATTAAAATTGTTTCAGTTGCCTGGGTGTAGAGCAGTTTGTTAGAATTTTCAAATTTGTTGTTTTTTACTTGAAAATTTGTCAATTTTTTTATAATTTTTTCAAAAAATGGCATAGAAGGGATGATAAGTAAAAAAGTGCTGTTGCTTTTTTACTTTTTAATTCTTCTAATTCAAGCTACATTTTCTCAGGTTAGAGAGTTTTATATTTACATTCATCCGGATAGCTTATACCTTCTTTATTCACGCAGTATATGGGATAATACATGGATACCAATTAAATTTGTTGCGGAAGGGGCACAGTATCGTGGAGAAATCAGATTTAAAGGGCATAGTTCAAGATATTATCCGAAGAAACCTTTTTATATCAGGTTTAAGAAAGGAAGTGAGTTTGAGGGATGGAGTAGAATGGGGTTTAATGCTATGTATACGGATAAATCACTGATGCGAGAGCAACTTACATGGGATTTGTGGAGAGCGATGGGAATGATTGGACCTGAAACATATTATGCTAACCTTTATATCAACAATAAAAATTATGGGCTTTATCTTTTTGTTGAGAGAATTGATGAAACTTTGAAGCGTAATCCCGAAAAATTTGGTTTTAGCCCAGGAGGTTCTCTATACGAACCATCGGATAATTATCATTGTGGTGATCTTTCTATCCCAACAGATTCAAGTAATTATTATCTTTGTTATGAGAAAAAATTTCCCGCCGATAGTAATTACTCTGATTTAATCCAATTGATTCAAGAAATAAATCAAACTCCAGTTGAAAATTTTCACGAATTTGTTGAAAGGAGATTTTTCAGTGAGTCGTTGATAAATTGGTTTGTTCTTGAAACTCTTGGTATAGCCAGGATCAATCTTTTCTCTGATGAAGGGGAAATTTGAGAAATAAATTTATAGTTTTCAACTCGCTATCGTTTTAAATTCCATCCTAATAAGTATTTACCCAGATTCTATTGTTACGCCTATATCTTGACATTTAGGGTGAAATTTGTTAATATATTAGTGAAAACATTTAAACTTAACTTCAGGAGGCGAAAATGAAGAAACTAACGCCAACCGACATTAAGGTGATGCTTTTGAAGAAGGGCATCAAACAAAAAGATCTTGCGGAAGCGCTTGGTGTAACAGAATCTTATATTTCACAGATCATTAAAGGTAAGAGGGTTGCAAAGAAGTATCGTGATAAGTTAATTGAAATTATTCAGAAGGGTTTGCCAAAGAAGAAAAAATAATTTTATTTTGAAATAATCATCACTTAATGACGAAGGTTTATCAACTTGGTGTTGCTTGGGAATGGGAGTATGACTTTGATTTTGTAAATTTGATCGGGGAGAAATGTGAAAAGTTGGGTGTTTCCGTTTATTTTATCACCCCAGCAAATATAAGAGAGGTTTATAAGGGGGTAGAAAAAGGGGATGTTAGGTTTTTGGTTTATTTTGATAGGGCATCGGATACAAATGATGATTTCCTCAAGTTGAATTCCCTGCTTGAATCTTTGGGAACGAGGATAATCAACAGATATGATAATATGCTTTACGCCTTGGATAAAGCGAGGATGCACATTGAGCTTTCAGATGCGGGTGTTAATTTGCCATTTACGATTATTCTCCCTCCATTTGATGAATCTCCTGAATTTAAGATAAATGAGGAAGTTTTTGAGAAGCTTAAGATACCATTTGTTATCAAACCATCAACGGAAACGGGAGGTGGAATTGGTGTTAAAATTGGACATTCTGTTTGGGATATAATTGAGGCAAGAAAAGAATTTCCATACGATAGTTATCTTGTTCAAGAGATGATTTACCCGGTTTATCTTGACGGGAAGAAAGCATGGTTTAGATCTTTCTATATCCTTGGTGAGGTGTTAACCTGTTGGTGGGATAACGAAGTTAAAGTTTATGAGGTGGTGAAAGATGAGGAAATTAGAAGTTGGGGGCTTGGTGAAATTGAAAATATAATGAGGAAGATATATCAAGTTTGCAAACTTGATTTTTTCTCAAGCGAGATCGCATTTACTGTTAAAAATGGCGATAAAGCGTTTGTCGTGGTTGATTATGTTAATGAGGTTCCAGATATGCGTTTGAAATCAAAGGCGATTGATGGGGTTCCGGATGAGATTGTGGGGGAAATTGCGATGAAAATAGCTGAATTTGTTGCATTTAATCCAGCGACATAATTCGCAAATTCTGCTGATATAACAGGTTCTAAAGTTTTTGAATACCTATAGAAGAAAGCAGAGCCGAAAACATCACCACAACCCGTTGGATCAACAACATCAACCTCAAAAGCTTTAAGATCCACTCTTTTAAGCCCATTGGCAAAATAATAAACCGTTGCCCCAAGATTAGCTTTAGTTATAACCATTACCTTAACCCCGAGATCTAAA
>NZ_CZVH01000033.1:0-17544 GCF_001458555.1 Candidatus Kryptobacter tengchongensis
CAATTGCACCAAGGACAGTTCTTGTAACCCCTGACTTACATCAACCCTATAATCAAGTTGACCATGAATTACAAGTGTTGGGGTTTTAAAATTCTTAACATAATAACTTGGCGACCATTTTTTATATTGTTCAGGATTTGTCCAGGGAGTTCCTTTAAATTCCCATTCCGGAAACCATAACTCTTCCGTTGAGCCATACATACTTTGAAGATCAAAAACACCAGCATGGGAAACAAGACATTTGAAAATTCCCTTATCGTTGTGTCCGGCGATCCAATTTATCATATATCCACCATAAGAAGCTCCGGCTGCTCCAATTCTATGTTTATCAATGAAATCAAAATTTTTCACAACATAATCAACTCCCTTCATTAAATCTTCAAAAACTTTGCCACCCCAATCACCGCTTATCTCATCCGTGAACTTTTGCCCATAGCCAGTTGAACCTCGTGGATTTATCATTACAACAACATAACCACGAGAGGCAAACATTTGAGCATTCCACCTATAATGGAAATTATCTGCCCACATAGATTGAGGTCCACCATGGATTAAGAAAACAGCTGGATATTTCTTTCCAGGTTCAAAAAACGGCGGTTTTAAGATAAACCCATGAACCTTCGTTCCACCAGCACCTGAAAACCAAAAATCTTCAAGTGAATTCATCTCAAGTTGCGCAATGAGCGAATCATTATGGTGAGTCAGCTGAATTGTTTCAAAGTTTGTAAGATCAAGACGATAAATCTCCGCTGGCTTGTTAATTGATTCCCTCTTGAAAATCAAAAATCGTCCATCAGGCGTAATTGAAATTTCCGTGTTATAACTTTTCCTCGTTATTTGTTCAATTTTCCCAGTTTTAACCTCAATCTTATAAATTGAGTTATATCCTTGATCCTCTGCAGTGAAGAATATAAACTTACCATCAGGAGACCAAATAACTTCTTCAACAGAACGATCAAAATTTTCGGTTAAATTAATTATATTTCCCGTTTCCCTATCATAAAGCATCAATCTATATCTATCAGATTCAAAGCCTGCTCTAAACTGAGCTCTATACGCAATGTATTTTCCATCTGGTGAATAAGTTGGCTGATTATCATTCGCTTTATTTATTGTGATTTTCTTTATTTTTCCCCCTTTTGGTGTTGTGATGAAAAGGTCATTATTGGTACTTATAGCGATCATGGTATCAACATTTCTGACAAAGCAAATTTCCTTACCATCTGGAGAAAAAGCATAATCAATTTTTCCGCCAAGATCTATCGGAGGCGTATCATAATCCCCAGGCGTTATATCAATAACTTCTCCAGTGTTAAGCTCAACTGTGAAAAGGTGACTCCTTTTATCATCAATCCATCTATTCCAAATTCTAAATGGCAGTTTTATAAAAAGTTTTGCTTTTACTTTGCTTAATTCTTTATCTTTTTCTCTTTTCAAATTGCAATCATTATCAGGACAATCGGGATAAACCTGAGATACAAAAGCAATATAATTACCATCGGGAGCCCATACGATGCCATCAGCACCAAGTGCTATGTTCGTTATCTTTTTTATCGTCCCTGTTTCAAGTTCCATGACATAAACTTGGGCTTCCCCATCCCGAGTTGATATAAAAGCAAGTTTTTTACCATCAGGAGACCAAGCCGGCGAATAGTTTGATCCTTCAGATTTTGTTAATTGTTTAACCTCTTTCCCATCAATTGAAACAAGATAAATATCCCTTTGACCCTTGTTCTCTTCCATGCTATAGGATGTAACAACATAAGCTATCCACCTACCATCAGGCGAAACTGTAAGGTTTGAAATTCTCTTCATTGCCCAGAGGTCATCTACGGTTATAGCTCTTTTTTGAGGGTAAACCGAAAGGGTGCCAAAGACTATAAGTAGAGAAACGATCACGAGGTAAATTTTTCTTAACATGGCTTAAGATGGGTTTTGTTTTTAAAGCCAGATAAATTTTAATCAAAATTGAAAATTAAATCAAAGTTTTTCCTTGCAAAATGAGCGTAAAATTTATATATTTCAACTAAAGAAAACCTGAGAGGTGAAAATTTAAAATGGTTCAATTAAGACAAAGCGATACAGGTTTAAATACCGCAAACCTCATTATGTATCAGATTTCCTTCCGAGTTTGTTTTTATGCCCGCTATTTTGCCCAGTGGTGGCGCAACCACTGGGCTTGAGATAAATTCCAACCATTACAGCTACTTTCCAACATTTTCCCAGAAATTGCCAAATTATCTTTTTTTAAGTAATTTTTTAAACAAAAAATTATGGAGGTGAAAGAACATGATAGTTGTTATGGAACCTGATGCAACCGAGGAACAAATTCAAAATGTCATAAAAATCTTAAATGAATATGGCTTTGATGTCCATCGCTCTACAGGGGTTACAAGAACTGTCCTTGGTGCAATTGGCGTAAAACCAGAATTTGATCACCGAAATATTCAGCTTCTACCTGGCGTTGCTGAGGTCTATAGAATAACAGAACCATATAAATTAGCAAACCGTGCCTTTAAACACGAAGGAACAATTATAGACATAAATGGGGTAAAAATAGGTAGCAACATTGAAGAAATCGTGATTATGGCTGGTCCCTGTGCCGTTGAAAGCGAAGAACAGATATTTACAATAGCAAAACATGTAGCTGAAAATGGAGCTAAAATATTGCGAGGCGGGGCTTTTAAACCAAGAACCTCACCATATTCATTCCAAGGACTTGGTGAGGAAGGTTTAAAACTTTTAAGGTCAGCTGCTGATGAATATGGCTTGCTTGTTATAACTGAAGTCCTTGATACAAAAGATATACCTTTGGTCGCAAAATATGCTGATATACTTCAAGTTGGTGCAAGAAATATGCAAAACTTTGCCCTTTTAAAAGAGCTTGGCAAAATTGACAAACCAGTGATGTTGAAAAGAGGAATGGCTGCAACAATTGAAGAATGGCTTATGGCTGCTGAATATATACTTGCCGGTGGAAACCACAATGTAATACTATGCGAAAGAGGTATAAGAACTTTTGAAACATCAACAAGAAATACACTTGACATAAACGCCATTCCCGTTATTCACAAAAAAAGCCATCTACCAATAGTTGTTGATCCATCACACGCAACTGGAATAAGAGATAAAGTTATTCCCATAGCAAGGGCTGCAATTGCCGCTGGAGCTGATGGTTTAATTGTTGAAGTGCATAATCAACCCGAAAAGGCAAAATCCGATGGACCCCAATCACTATACCTTGACCAATTCACACAGCTTATGAAAGAAATAAAAAAAATAGCGGAAGCAATAGGAAGAAAAATTTTATAAACCTATGTTCAACAAAATTTCAATTATTGGAACCGGTTTAATCGGAGGCTCAATAGCTCTTTCATTGAAACAATCAAAAGAACATAATTTCACAATCACTGGATTTGATATTGATCCTCGTTCACTTGATCTCGCTTTTGAGATCGGAGCGATTGATAAAAAAACTGATTCAATTGAAGAAGCAGTAAAAGATGCAGAAGTGGTTTTCTTGTGCACGCCGGTTAAAGAAATTCTGAAGTTAATTCATACAGTGTCAAGTTATGCAAGAGCAGGAACAATAATAACCGATGTTGGAAGTGTAAAAAAAATTGTCCTAAAAGAAGCGGAAAAAATTAAAAAAGATGTTTATTTCATCGGCGGTCACCCTATGGCTGGATCGGAAAGAAGAGGTATAACTTCAGCTGACCCATTCCTTTTTGAAAACGCTGTATATGTGCTATGCCCAAGTTTCAATGTCCCAATAAAGATGGTAAATGAATTTATTGAATTAATAAAGTTAACAGGGGCAAATATAATACTACTTGACCCCGAAATTCACGATAGGATAGCAGGATATATAAGTCATCTCCCTCAATTAATTGCTGTTTTACTTGTCAATACAGCTGGAAGCATGGGAACAGATTACTTATCTTTATCTGGCGGTGGCTTTAAAGATTTAACACGAATCGCGTCAAGTCAGTTTGAAATATGGCGTGATATAATTTACTTCAACAAAGAAAAAATAATTGAAGCACTTGATAATTTTATCAATGGACTTAACAGATATAGGGATCTTATCAAATCCGATAGAATAGATGATTTCAAATCAGAATTTGACAATGCTTTTAAATTAAGAAACGAGATACCATCAAGCCGAAAGGGCTTCATAAATGTTTTGCACGATGTGTTCATAATGGTTGAAGATAAACCCGGTGTTTTAAGCAAAATTTCAACAGCGTTGTATCAAGGTGGATTGAATATAAAAGACATTGAACTTTTGCGAGTGAGGGAAGGTATAGGTGGGACATTTCGTCTTTCCTTTGGAAGCGAAAAAGATGCTCAAAAAGCAATTGAAATAATAACAGAACTTGGCTATAAAGTTTTCACAAGATGATAGAAAAAATTTTCAACATATTCAAAAGAAAAAACGAACAAAAAGAGACACTTAAGATAAAAATAAATCCACGAACACTTGTAGTTTTATGTGGGGTTGCAGGAAGCGGGAAATCAACATTTGCAAAGAAATTTTTTAAACGAACTCAAATTGTTTCCTCCGACCATTGTAGGGCTTTGATTTCAGATAATCCAGCAAATCAAGCGGTGTCAAAACATGCATTTGACCTTTTCTATTTCATAATTGAGAAAAGATTACTTGTTGGAAGATTAACAGTTGCAGATGCAACATCCCTTTCAAAAGAAACAAGGCGACAGTTGATTGAAATAGGAAGAAAGTACGGTTTTAAAATAGCAATAATCATTTTTGATATCCCGCTTGAAATTTGCATAGAAAGAGATAAGAAAAGACCAAGGAAAGTCGGCGAACAAGTTATAAGAAATCAATACATAAATTTCCTTGAAGCAAAAAAATCAATACCGACAGAAGGATTTGATGAAATTTTCATTCTAAACGAAGAAACACTTGATACAGCGGTTGTTGAAATAATTCCCACCTATGTTACACCAAATAACTCAGCAAGTTTATGATTTTTTCTTAACAGAATGATTAAAAAATTTTGCATTGAATAAACCTCAACCGCAAAAGCAGGAAACCCAAGAAATCCTAAAAGTGGCATTTCAAAAACTTTTGGACCAGCAAACGGAATTGGAACAGTATAAATCCATTTACCGATAGCCCAATAGTTCCAAAATTCCCACAACACACCACATATCAAACCTGAAAGAAAAAGAGAAAATAGCGTTGTCAATTTCCCCTTTTCAAATTCATTAAACAAGCTCTCGCCACCAAGTTTATAATTTACCGGCTCAAGAAGAAATGCAAAACCCATCCAAACAAAGGCAAAAAGATAAGAAGCTATTTCAGAGGGCAAAATTAAAGGAATTACAAGAAAAAGTAAGCCAAGGATAAAATAAACTGTTAATTTTTTGTCTGAAGCTGAAGAAGGTTTTTTATTGATTTTTTCAAAAATCGGTTTAACAAGTTGATTCGTCTCAAGTATTGCTGGAAAAATAGTTGCGAAAGACCAGACATAACCGATTGTCCTCGCAAATGCACTTTCTGGCAGTCCGACATAATACCAATTTTTGAGATGAAAATTATAAGCCTCAAAAACCAACCAACAAATCACAGACCAAGGCAACATGATCAAAAACTCCCCAAAGCGACTCTTAATTAACGAGTTACCATAAAGTTTAAAATTTAACGCATCAACAAAAAGAATATATCCAGTCCACACAATTGGAGTAAAATAAATCCCGATGATCTTAACATTTAAAAAAAGCAAAAATTCAGCGATGAAAATTATAAGAATACCAACATATCCATAGAATGGCATAGCCCATATGGCTTTATTTCTTTTGAATGAATAACAGTTAATTTCTTATCTTCATCTAATCTCAACTTCATTTGATAACTCATTTCTATCATCAGGTTTTATCGGAAAATTTTGAGATAAAATTTTCCCAATCTCATCAAGACCATCAATTATTCCATCAAGATATTTGCCCTGTTTAAATTTCTCGGCTATTTTATCAGCGATCTTTTGCCAAGTTTCGTTTTCAACCTTGTCATTTATCCCCTTATCCGCCACTATCTGAAGCTTCTTTTCGGAAAGAAGTATATAAACAAGCACACCTGTTCCATCTTTAGTTTTGTCCATGCCAAGCCGATAAAATTCTCTTAAAGCCATATCAAAAATGGAAAGCTTTTTCTCCATCAAACTCCTTTTCTCTCTAATTGAAACCCTGATTTCTCCACTTGTATTCTTCTCAATTTCCGAAATTTTATCAGAAATTTTTCTCAAATCATCCCTGCTAAATATATCTCTAACCGTCAACATATGTGGTAGAAATTTATTTTCAAGCTTAAAAACGTTTTTTAACCTTCACCAGCTACTGCTTGCTCCTCCACCTCCAAAGCTTCCACCACCTCCAGACCATCCACCTCCTCCAAAACCTCCGCTACTCCATCCGCCCCAACTTCCACCGCTTTTTCTCCTTTCGCTCATTGAACCTAACAACCAAAGCCAAAACAAAGTTGAATCATATCCACCCGAACGAATTGAGTAATGCCTTACATTTCTCATCATAGTGCCAAAAATTGCCAGCACAACAAATACAATTATGATAAGAATGAGGATTGTCCCAAGTTTTATTTCAGTTCTCCTTCTGGGATCTGCTTTAAACTCACCTTTTGTTGCAGAAATTACAGCATCAATCCCTGCATCTATCCCACCGTAGTAATCTCCCTGCCTAAACCTTGGGCGAACGATATTCCTTAAAATTTGATCACACAACGCATCTGGTAATGCGCCCTCAAGACCATATCCAACCTCAAGTCGCATCTTTCTGTCTTGAATTGCTATCAGAAAAAGAACTCCGTTATCTTTTCCAGCTTGACCAAGTTTATTTTTCTCAACAACTTTAATTGAGAAATCTTCAAGGTCCTCCCCTTCAAGCGATGGGATTATCAAGACAGCAATTTGATTTGTCGTTTCCTCTTCAAACTTTGCAAGTTTATATTCAATTTCATTTGCTTGCTGGGGGGTTAAAACCCCAGCAAGGTCTGTCACTCGTCGTGTTAACTTTGGAACTTCAATCTCAGCGTAAACAAATGTAAAAAATAAACAATAAAGCACCACTGCTAAAAATAATCTCCTCACTTGTCAGAACCATCTTAATTTTAAAATCGTTCAGGCAACCCAAGCTTATTTAAAGTCTAAAATTTATCTTCTTCCATCAACTCTTTCTTTTTCAATTGCTTCTGCAACTGCGATAGCTGCCATGTTAACTATTTCACTTACCTCAGCTCCGGTCTGCAAAACATGGACTGGTTTCTTCATTCCCATAAGAATTGGACCAATTACATCAGCACCACCAATTCTATAAACAAGCTTATAAGCGATGTTTGCAGAGTTAAGATCCGGGAATATCAAAACATTTGCAGGACCTTTGCCTTTCAAGGTTGAGAACGGATACATTTCTTCAATTATTTCAGGCACCACAGCTGTATCCGCCTGCATTTCTCCATCCACTATAAGATCAGGCGCCTTTTGTCTAATGATCTCAACAGCTTTCTTGACTTTTAATGAGTATTGATTTTCCGTGCTTCCAAAATTGCTAAACGAAAGCAAAGCCACAACTGGTTCTATATTAAATCTTCTGGCTGTTTCAGCTGAGGCGATTGCTATCTCTGCAAGCTCCTCAGGGGTTGGGTCAATGTTTACGGTTGTATCTGCAAAGAAGAAGGTTCCTTTCTTAGTTATCATAATGTAAAGCCCAGAAACGCGCGTAAATCTCTCATCCATTCTTATAATTTGAAGCGCTGGACGAATTGTATCTGGATAGTGTGAAGTTAGACCCGAAATCAACCCATCAGCATCTCCCATTCTAACCATCATTGAGCCGAAATAATTCGGCAGGGTCATGATTTTCCGCGCTTCCTTCAAAGTTACACCTTTACGCTGGCGCAAACGATAATATTCCTCAACATATTCATCAAACCTTGGATATTTCAATGGCTCAATAATTTTAATATCCTTTAAACTAAGCTTGTTTTCTTCTATCTTTTGCCTGATCACACTTTCTGAACCAATCAAGATTGGCTTTGCAATTCCCTCATCAATTAAAATTTGGCTTGCCTTCAAAATTTTTATTTCCTCTCCCTCAGGGAAAACAATTCGCTTCGGATTTTTCTTGGCGATTGCAAAAATTGGTCTCATAATTTCACGAGATATGCCAAGGCGAACTTCAAGTTGGTGCTTGTATTCTTCCCAATCGGTTATTTTAATTCTTGCAACCCCGCTTTCAATCGCAGCTTTTGCAACTGCCGGGGCAACCCAAGTTAAAACTCGTGGATCAAATGGTTTCGGTATTATGTAATTCCTCCCGAATTCAAGCTTTTCACCTCCATAAGCACGGATGACCGAATCAGGAACATCCTGTTTGGCAAGTTGCGCAAGTGCACGAGCAGCTGCAAGTTTCATCTCCTCATTTATCGCCTTTGCTCTCACATCAAGTGCTCCCCTGAAAATAAACGGAAAACCAAGAACATTGTTAACTTGATTCGGATAATCTGATCTACCCGTTGCCATTATTATATCATCGCGAGCCTCAGTTGCATCTTCGTAACTTATCTCTGGGTCTGGATTTGCCATTGCAAAGACAATGGGGTTGTCAGCCATTGTTTTCAACATTTCTTTGGTCACAACATTTCCAACCGATAAACCCACAAATACATCCGCTCCAACGAGAGCATCTTTTAAGGTTGCACCATCCCCAAACCTGTCAGTGGCAAATTCCTCTTTATATGGATTCATATCTTCCTTCCTTCCCTTATAAATAACACCTTTCCTATCGCACATGACTATGTTTTCCTTTTTAACTCCAAGGAGAACATAAAATTTTGCACATGCTATAGCTGATGCCCCAGCACCGTTGAATACTACTTTAACCTCATCAATCTTTTTGCCAGCAAGTTCAAGCGCATTCAAAAGAGCAGCTCCACTTATGATCGCAGTTCCATGTTGGTCATCATGAAAAACTGGAATGCTCATCCTCTTTTTCAATTCTTCCTCAATGTAAAAACATTCTGGAGCCTTGATATCCTCAAGATTGATTCCCCCAAAAGTTGGTTCAAGAGCTGCTATTATCTCAATTAACTTATCAGGGTCTTTTTCATTGATTTCAATATCAATCGCATCAATGTCTGCAAATCTTTTGAACAAAACCGACTTTCCTTCCATCACAGGCTTTCCAGCAAGTGCTCCTATATCACCAAGTCCAAGCACCGCAGTACCATTTGAGATAACAGCAACAAAATTCCCTTTCATTGTATATTCATATGCGAGCTCTGGATTTTTATGGATTTCTCTACACGGTTCGGCAACCCCTGGGGTGTAAGCAAGAGACAAATCTCTTTGTGTTAAACATGGTTTTGATGGTATGATTTCAAGTTTTCCTTTCCTCCCCCGACTATGATATTCAAGGGCTTCTTCCCGACGAATTTTAACTCCCATGATAGGTCCTCCCTGAAAAATTTGTTTTAAATTTTTTTAACGAAGGTGAGCCAGGTGCTTTTGAAAGGCAAAGTATGTTTGAAAATTTTTGCATAAGAATAAATAGGTTATTTAATCTTCTCAAATTTAATTTACCAAAATAAAAGAAAATAGGCAAGGAGCGAAGGAATAAAACGAGTTCAGCCCTTGACAGGATAAAAAATAAAAATGGGTAGCCACAGGTTTAACCCTGTAACTACCCAAATTTTATTCACTAATTTAAGATATTTCCTTACTTGACAAGCATCATCTTCTTTACATCAACATATCTTCCCGCTTCAAGTTTATAGAAATACACACCACTTGGTAAACCACTCGCATCAAACTTAACATTGTATCTTCCAGCTTCCTGTAGCTCATTCACAAGTATAGCAACTTCTTGACCAAGAACATTATAAACTATAAGTTTCACATTCGCCCGCATCGGAATATCATAAGTTATCGTCGTCGTTGGGTTAAATGGATTTGGATAGTTTTGATACAAAGTGAAACTCGCTGGAATTCCAACGGTTTCGTCCTTTTCAACTTTGGTAAATGTACCAACAAAATTGCCAGTTACAGGATCAATAAATACAATAAGTGCTTTCTCTCTCCCCGTCGTGACATCAATTCCATTATATATTGCATGGAAATAAATTTTAGTTGTATCTATAGATTGAGAATAAAGATATCCGCCCCCAGTATACTGATACAAATTCCTGAAAGCAGATCCACCGTTTGCTTCGGCAACGGCTGCAAGGGTATCACTATCTTTGTAATTCATAAGTTGCAAAGGCTTATTTAATGGTGTTAAATCTGATATATCAAAAAACGAAGTGTCAACCCAAGCCAAACCTAAAGAAACCCAAACACTAAACTTACCCACGCTGTTACTTTTATAACCATAGTTCCAGATAAGGCATTTCCCATCAACAAGCGTATCATCATCCTCAAATCCCAAAACATACACAAGTTGTGCATCGTTTGCTCTATTCATTGCTAAATTATCAACAACCTCAAATTTCTCCTTTGCAGTTACAGGTTTAAACGAAATCTCAAACTTTTTAACTAATCTACCATCTGAGGGATTAAGATAAACAGCTAAAAATCCCCTGAGATTAAAACTAGTATCAGTCTTAAAATATACAATCCTCCAGTATGGATTTACTGTATCAGGCGGATCAAAATCATCACCTGAATAATTTCTCAAGTCATACATAACAGATGTTATCGTATTGGGCTCATTCCTGAAAGCATATCCACCATTAGCTTCGGCGCTATCAAATACAACATCGCTATCAATAAATCTTGTTGGTAAATCAACAAGTGGTCTTGGGGGTGTTGAAACAGTGTCAAGTGAGAGTCCCATAAATGCATTTGCCCAAACAGAAACATATTTATCTTTTGAAGGCGAATAAAAAATATAGGTAGCAAAATATACCTTTCCATCAAGTGTGTCGCCTGGAACTTCAATTCCTTCAAAAGTTTGGATCCCTCTTAATCTCACATCGCTTGCATAACTTTTAGCAAGCACTGTAACTGTGTCAAGGATTTGTTTTACCGTAAACGGTCTTATCTGAAAAACTCCACTTAAATTTAAACCTGAAACATCGCCACCGCTAACGGTAATTGGATCGGGTTGATCATCTCCATTTGCGTCATAAAACATGAGCAAATCACCGGTTGGATCGAATATCCCATCTCGCTGTGTATCAAAAGCAGCAAACAAATAGTATGTCCCATCGCGAACATATCGTATCTCAAATGAAAAATCAGAATTAACATTAGCAGCGTATTTTACATTTACATTCTCTTGGGCAAGTGGATTCCCATCAAGCAATGCAACTACACCAACATTAGGATCAACGCTCAAAAACTTAAACGGATTCAAATCTTGTAATTTGAGATCAAACGAAAGCGAGTTAGATTTCCTCAAAATTTTAACCTCATTGCCCTGAGATAAAATTTGACCTATCGTCCTTGATAGATCAACCTTTAAATTAGGTACATTAAATTGTGAAATCCCTGTAAATGATGATATACGCGGTGAAGGTGGTGTTATAGTCCCTCTTACGCTTCGCTGACCTATAGTTGATGCGGTCGTAAAGTTTACAACATACGGCTTTTCAAGCATTATTCCAGTTATTGAATAAGCACCAAATAAAATAATACAATAATCCGTATTTGGAGCAAGTGTAAACCACGCTCCAATGGTATCCGTACGTAAAGGAACATATGGCTGAACAAATTGAATTGAATCGCGTGGGTCAAACGCTAAAAAACTTAAAAATGGGAGAAAGGGACCCGCTTCACCAAAATTAAGATTTACATCAACTTGATCAGAAAACACAAATTTAATTAAAACGGGAGTTGGTAATGAAGGAACACTATAATCCCCATTATTTGGGTATGAACTTTTCACCCGAAAGCCTTGTGAATATACTGAAATTGTAAAGATGAAAACCAAGATTGACAGAAAAATTAGCCAGCGCATGATTCCCTCTAAATTAGTTTTTAACTCACAATTTAAGTTAAGTATTTTAAGTAAAGGTCAAAGTGATTCATGTCACATTTTCCGGTACTTTAAAATGCCCCCGCCAAAAACAATCCAAGTATGATTTTCACCGAAAAAATATGGTATCATTCTATAATCTGGGACATCAAAAATTACGAGATCCGCCCTTTTACCCACCTCAATACTTCCTGTTATATCTGAAATCCCAATTGCGCCAGCTGAGTTTAATGTTGATGCAGTTATTGCTTCCTCTATCGTCATCCTCATTTGAGTGCAGGCGATCGTCATCATAAGTTGCATATTTAAACTCATACACGATCCCGGGTTAAAATCCGTTGCAATTGCAACAGGGACACCTGAGTCAATTAATTTTCTTGCGGGTGGATACTTATAGTTTAAAAAGAAAGAAACCCCGGGGAGTAAAACCGCTATTGAATTTGTCCTTGATAAAAGATCAATATCTTCATCATTTATATTTTCAAGGTGATCAATTGAAATAGCCTCAACTTTAACTCCAACCTTAACACCGCCATAATTTGAAAATTGCTCCGCATGAATTTTAGGCAGGAGTCCATAGCTTTTACCTGCGGTTAAAATTTTTTCAGAATCCTCGGCAGTAAAATATCCTATTTCACAAAACACATCGCAAAATTTTGCAAGTTTCCTTTTTGATATCTCTGGGATAAGCTTATCTACTAAAAACTTAACATAATCATCTTTTCTATCCTTAAACTCTGGTGGTACTGCATGAGCTCCAAGGAAAGTTGGAACCGTGAAGATAGGTTTTTCATTCAATTCATTTACAACCTCAAGAACTTTGATCTCATCTTCAAGATTCAATCCATACCCACTTTTTATCTCTATGGTTGTTGTTCCATTTGCAAGAGCTTTGGTTGCATAAATTTGAGAAATTTTTAAAAGTTCATCCTTTGATAAATTTCTCGTCTTTTGAACGGTGCTTAAAATCCCACCGCCCATCTCAGCAATTTGCTGATATGTAAAACCCTTTATCCTTAAATTAAACTCATCCTCACGCGTTCCCCCAAATACAAGATGTGTATGTGAGTCAACAAATCCAGGCAGAACAACTTTTCCAGTAGCGTCAATGATTTCAACTTCGCCATATAAACCAAAATTAAAATCAACAGCTCTCCCAACCCATTCAATTTTACCATCTTTAATTAAAACACTCCCCTTTTCAACGACGAAAATTTCACTTTGTTTTTCCCCGCGTTTAAATCTTTTCCCAAATGATGCGACTGTGACAACTTGATTAGCGTTATGAATTAAAATCATTTTTCACCTTCTCTTTTCAACCTATCAATTTCTCTGTTAACTTCTTCAAGCTCTTCTTCAAGCTGTTTTTTGTAATCTTCAAGCATCTCAATATATTCTTCACGAGTTATATATGGGCGGAATCCCGTCCAAAATGTCTCAAACGGGGGAAAACCAAATCCAAACCAAAATCCTCCGAATCTACGCCCAAATCCTTTACCTCTACCCCACCACATGGCTAACTTAAGAGATTTTTATTTTTCAAATAAACTTTTTAAAGCAGTCTCAATATCTGAATACTTAAACTCAAATCCTGCTTCAATCAACCTTTCCGGTTTAACCCTCTGGCTTGCTGTAAGAGCAATTTCGGTCAGCTCCTTGCCAAATAAAATTTTCAAACCAAATTTTGGAACTGGAAAAAACGAGGGACGATTTAAAACCTTTGCAAATGTTTTTGTGAATTCTTCATTCGTAACTGGATTCGGAGAGACGACATTATAAATACCACGCACATTTTCATTTTCAATTCCAAATTTAACAACACGGGCAAGGTCTTCAATATGGACCCAAGACATCCACATCCTTCCATCAGCAATCTTTCCACCAAGTCCAAGCTTAAATAACGGCGTTAATCTAGCAAGAAATCCACCTCCTTCCCCTATGACAATCCCAATCCTTAAAATTATAGTTCTTACTCCAAATTCCTCTGCTTTTTTAGCTTCACCTTCCCAATCTTTGCATAGCTGTGCTAAAAAATCATCCCCCGCTTCTGAATTTTCCGTCAAAATTTCATCTCTTTTACTCCCATAAAAACCAATTGCAGATGCAGATATAAAAATTTTCCCCGCAGGATTTATCTTTGAAAACGCATCAACTATTTTTCTGGTTGAGTTTATTCGTGAACTTCTCAATCTTTCTTTAACCCTTTTTGTCCATCTTTGTGAAATGGTCTCTCCAACCAAATTTATGATAACATCTGAACGTTGAGCTACATCAACGGGGAAATCTTCAAAATCTGGATTCCAGCTGAAACCTTCAAAGGCTTTTAATCTTTCGGGGTTTCTGCTTGAGATTAAAATTTTATGTCCATCTTTTGAAAGGAAATTTGCAACATAACTTCCGATAAATCCCGTGCCTCCAGCAATTGTAATAGTCTTGCTCATTTTAACCCAAATTTAAGTTTTAGAAAACGATTTTCTCCCTTAAAAAGTCAAGCACTTCATTTTTATGAATTCTTTCCTGTTTCATTGTATCTCTGTCCCTTACTGTTACAGTTCCATCTTGAAGTGTTTGCGAATCAACTGTGAAACAGAAGGGAGTTCCAATTTCATCTTGCCTTCTATATCTTCTCCCGATTGAACCACTGTCATCATAGAAAACTTTAAAGTGTGGTTTCAACGATTTATAAATTTCAAATGCGATCTCTGGCATATTTTCTCTGTTGACAAGAGGTAAAACAGCTGCTTTTATCGGGGCAAGAAATGGATGCAGACGAAGAACCGTTCTTATTTCTTTACCTGTATCTTCCTCATCGTAAGCATTAACAAGAACTGCAAGCAAAGTTCTATCGCATCCAGCAGATGTTTCAATTATATATGGGATATATTTTTGCCCTATCTCGTCATCATAATAGCTTAAATCTTTCCCCGAAAACTGTTGATGCCTTGACAAATCATAATTCGTTCTGTTATGAATCCCTTCAAGTTCTTGCCATCCAAATGGAAATTCAAACTGGATATCATACGCAGCAGTTGCATAATGAGCAAGTTCATCAGGACCATGCTGATGGAAACGAAGTTTTTCGGGCTTTATTCCAATCCTCAAATACCATTTAAATCTTTCCTCACGCCATCTCTCAAACCACTCCATATCCGTGCCGGGGCGGACAAAGTATTGCATTTCCATTTGTTCAAATTCCCTTGTTCTGAAAATGAAATTCCCCGGGGTTATCTCGTTTCTAAATGCTTTCCCTATTTGGGCAATTCCAAAGGGGATCTTTCTTCTCATTGAGACATATACATTTTCAAAATTGACATAAATTCCCTGCGCTGTTTCAGGTCTAAGGTAAACAATATGAGCTTCATCTTCCACGGGACCCATAAATGTTTTAAACATCAGATTAAATTTTCTCGGCTCTGTTAATTCACCACCACATTCAGGGCATTTTTTCAATTTTAAATTCTCTTCTGGGATCTGATCCGCTCTAAAGCGAAGTTTACAAGATTTACAATCAACGAGTGGATCTGTGAAGTTTTCTACATGTCCTGAAGCTTCCCAAACTTTCGGATGCATCAAAATTGCAGCGTCAAGCCCTTCAATATCGTCCCTTTCATAAACCATCGCCTTCCACCACGCCTGCTTTATGTTATTTTTAAGTTCAACCCCAAGCGGACCATAATCCCAACATGCATTAATACCCCCATAAATCTCACTTGATTGAAAGATGAATCCTCTCCTCTTACAAAGCGAAACGAGCTTATCCATCAATTGCGTCTGTGAAGATGCGACTGTGTTCTTTTTGCTCATTTTCTTCCGTTTTTATTTTCATCCGCTGATTTTGTAAAAATTTAACCTTTTGGTGACAAATTTCAAAGTTTTGCGCAAAATTTCTAAATTTAGAAAGGTGAAGCTAAGGTTTTATTCAACACTTAAGCTATAAATGTCAAATGGATATGGAAAAAATCGCAAAATCAATTATCTCTAAGGCAATTCAAAGCGGTGCTGATGAATGTGATGTGTTTATCTCAATAGATGAAGAATTTTCTGCAACGATAAAAGACAGCGAAGTTGAATCCCTTAAGCAAGCGGTAACCCATGGGCTCGGGATAAGAATTTTCAAGGACAGAAAAATAGGTTTTGCATATACAACTAATTTTTCATCCCATATAATTCAAAAGACAATAGATGAGGCGATCTCACTTGCTAAAAATTCAACCCCAGAACCAGATAACCAACTTCCACAAATATATAGCCATGCCCAAACGCAGGTCAAAATTTTTGACCCTGATGTTTTTTCAATAAGCGTTGAACAGAAAATAAAAATTGCAAAAGAGATAGAAGAAATTGCAAAAGCCTTCAACCCAAAGATAAAGGTTGAATCAACAGGATTTGGAAACTTGATTCAAAGAAGGGTAATCGCAAACTCAAACGAATTTTTCGGTGAGTATGAGGGGACAATTTTTGAAATTTATTGCTCCGCCATCGCCTCGGATAACGCCGAAAGTCAAACGGGCTATTATTCATCGGTGAGCAGACTTTTTGAAAGATTGCAAACGCCCGAACATGTAGCAAAAAATGCAAGCATCCGAGCACTTCAGCTATTAATTCCCAAAAAGATTAAAACCGGGAAATACCCCGTGATCTTTGATCCCATGACCGCATCCGCTATAGTAAGTTACATCGCAACGGCAGTAAATGGCAAAAACGCTTATAGAAAAATGAGTTTTCTATCTGATAAAATAGGCGAAAGGGTTGGAAGCGAAATTTTAACAATAGTTGATGATGGATGCCTTGAATTTGGGATTGGTTCAAAACCATTTGATGATGAAGGGATTCAAACAAAGGAAAAAGCGGTCATTGAAAATGGAATCTTGAAAATGTTCCTTCTTGATTCAATCATCGCCAAAAAGTTTTCACTCCCGCCAACTGGAAACGCACACAGAAAATATAACACAATCCCTGCACCATCACCATTAAACTTTTACATTCAACCTGGCTATAAAACACTTGAGGAAATGATATCTGAAATCAATGAAGGTTTGCTCATCACGAAACTTATCCCGGGATTGTTTCTCTGGCGAAGAAGATTCGGGAGGAGAGAAAGAAAAATTAAAATCGGGGCGGGCTTTGCCCGCCCACTATGCTTTAATAATAACGCTCAAGCTCACGGCTTAAATACTTAACAACCATCGCTACGATTCCTATATCGTCAAGAAAACCGACAATTGGTGATAAATCTGGAATTGAATCTATCGGGAGTATAAAATACAGGAGCGCTGATATTGCTATTGCTTTCTTAAAAAATGAAACAGCGGGGTCTTTCATAAATTTATAAAGCGCGATCAAATCACGCTTGAAATTGATATTGCCTTTTAATCTGGCAAGTTTTTGCCAAAAATTTTGCTCAACATATTCAACTTCTCTATCCGTTATATTTTCAGATATTCTTTCAATCTCATTTATTGTGCTCTTCTGAGGTATGTAAATGCTTACATCTTCGCCGATTTGTTCATAGTTTCTCATGGCTGTTTG
>NZ_CZVH01000034.1:0-17162 GCF_001458555.1 Candidatus Kryptobacter tengchongensis
CTGATCGGAGGTGGCGTTTAGAGGTGGGCGCTCCCGTTTTCTTACACTCACTTTTAAAACGAAGGACGGAAAAGTTTTTACTTTTTTTAATGACAAATTAAAATCTTCATCAAACTGCCATGCGGTGCTTATTGGGTCAAACTTTGTAACCTGCGCTGGAATCCCACGATTTGAACGAGTGTAAAAAGCAGAAATTGAAAAATTTTGATATGAGATGTTAAGATACATATTTGAGATGTTGAAATATGCATTCCTTCTCTTCAGCGTTATGTATTTATCCGCAAGTTTGTATTTATAATTAAAGTCGCCAGAACCATAGATTTTTGAAAATGATGAAAGATAGGACAAATTTTTAAAACTACTTGAGATACCTGCGTTAAATTTTCTCAACCCGAAAGAACCAAACCCAAGATTAACTTTAACTGTTTCTTCTTCTTTTTTCGTAATGACATTGACAACTCCGCCAATTGCATCAGCTCCATAAAGTGAGGATAAATTTGAATGAATGATTTCAACTCTTTCAATTATATCAACAGGGATCAGGCTTAAATCCAGAACCCCATTTTGATAACTTGAAAACCTCATTCCATTTAAGAGAAAAACAGTATGCTCTGAACCAGTGCCACGAAGAGAAATTGTCTTTAATACAGCGGGGGTTCCTCCGTAATCTCTTATATAAATTGATGTGGCATTTTTCAATACATCGGAAAAAGAAATCGGAGAAGTTTTTTCAATTGTTTTTGAATTTATAACCTCAACTAAATTTGAAATTTCTGCTGTGTTTGCCTGATATCTTGTAGCTGTGACTGTGATCTCATTAAACTTGATGAACCAAGTTGAAAGTTGGATAAAAATAAGTGTATCTGAATGGACATTTAACTCCTTGTCAAATTGTTTGAACGAGAGATGTTTAACGGAAATTTTAACTTTTCCGGATTTGATTTTAAAATTGAAAAAACCCAACGAATCAGATATTTTACTATTTTTGAGGTCGCCCTGAATTAACTCAACGATGGCATTTTTAACTGGATTTTTACCCTCATCAACGATGTAGCCTTTTAAAATTATTTCCTGTGCAAAAATTTTTGCGGAAAGCAACAACAAGATAAATATAATTTGAGGCATAAACTTTTAAAGCCAAATTAGTTTTGAAAACAAAAAACCCAACCAACTCTCGGATAGACCCCAAGAGAAGGTTGGGTTTGAGAATTTCAAAAACTTTTCTAATGTTTTTGAATCCTCAACCTCCCCTCGGAGGTCTTGGATTCGCTGGGATTCTGGCAGGTCTCCTGGCTTTCCCGAAACTTCGGCTTGCCTTCCCATCCCATGATCTGGGACAGTGGCTTTAGCGTCAAACAAGACGCTTTGCCGAAGTTTACACTCCGGGATCACAGTTGCGGGGCAGCGCCGGACTTTCACCGGACTTCCCTTTTGACCCCTTGAAAAAGGGGACCAGAACCCCGATGTTAAAGAACAAACTTAAATCTGCGTAAAAATAATTACAATAAAAACAAAAAACAAATCTCCTACGCTTGTTCTTTTAATCTTTCAACAAGCTTTGGTAAAACTTCGCCTGACTTCCCAATTATTACCTCATCCATAAACCAGGATAGATCCGTTCTTTCAATGTTGATCTCAACGGTGTAAGCACCATTCATCTTTGCAATCTGAGGAAGCGACGCAGCTGGATAAACCACACCCGATGTTCCGATGGAGAAAAAAACATCGCAATTTGAAGCTGACTCTTCCGCCTTTTCCCACGCTTCAACTGGTAACATTTCTCCAAACCAAACAACATCTGGTCTTATCAAACCTCCACATTCACACTTTGGCACTTTCATTTCAAGAGCAAGATTTACATCGTCATATCTTTTCCCACACTTTATACAATAATTTTTTTCAATGTTCCCGTGAAGCTCAATTACATTCCTGCTCCCAGCTCTGCGATGAAGGTTATCAACATTTTGAGTTATAAGTGTAAAATTCGGGAATAGATTTTCAAGTTCAACAAGTGCATAATGTCCCGGATTTGGTTTAACATCCTGAATGAGTTTCCTTCTGTAGTTATACCACTCCCAGACAAGTTCAGGATTGCGAATGAACGCATCAAAAGTCGCAAGCTCCTCAGGTTTAAATTTTTTCCATAATCCTTCTTGTCCCCTGAATGTCGGAACCCCGCTTTCAGCTGAGATTCCCGCCCCGGTCAACACAACAACAGATTTTGCTGATTTTAACTTTTGTAATAACTTCTCAGAAAACATTTCAGTTTCTTCAAAATTTTTATTTTAAATAAAAAAACCGATCTCCCCGGGCTAAGACCCAAAGGTGAGATCGGTTAGGGGGGAAGTTCAGCTGGTTAGCTCACCTTCCAAGAGCACGGTTAATTGAAGTTAAAATATCCTCAAGATCATAAGGTTTGCTTACAAAATCAGAAGCACCAAGTTTTAACGCCTCAATTGCATTTTTCACATCTGCATACGCAGTAAGCATTATTACCTTGATCTCGGGCTTATTTTGTTTTATAAACCTTAACACTTCAAATCCATCAACTCTTGGCATTTTAATATCAAGCAAAACAACATCATAATCTTTTTGCTTTATTGCCTCAATTGCCTCATCTCCATCACCGGCTGTTTCAACTTCATAACCTTCAGCAGTGAGTTCAGAGCTTAACAAATATCTCAACGCCTCTTCATCATCAACGACAAGAACCCTTGATTTCTCTGGCATCTTAATTTCGCCTCCATTTTTTATTTTGTTTTTATCTCGCTATCCCAGAGATATTAACAGTTGCAGAACCATTTGGACCACTTGTAGAAATACGAACAAGAATAGGTCTGCGAGTAGTATCAGCCGTTGTATCCTGAATTGCAAATGAAAATCTTGTCCAGCTTCTGTCCCTTGTATCCGGCAAAGTTATATTAAGATCTCCCAGTGCTCTTATATCCTTGCCATCAATTGAAACGGAAATCGTAGTTCCACCCGCAAGCGGATTCCCATTTTGATCACTTACAATATAATTGAAAACTTGAGAGCCTAAGTTGGGAATATCAAATGTTGCTGGTTCAACAGATATTTGTGGTATTCCTGAAAATAAAACAATTGTTTCAGCTTTTATAGTATTTTGATTTTCATCTGCGGTCGTCGCAGTTATAACTGCATAACCTGGACCGAGAACTGGATGAACAGGTCTTGGCTCTGCCGAAATTAAATTAACACTACCTTGCCCTTTATCGTTAGTTAAAACAGAACCCTCAATTATACCACCTGTAGTTGTAAAATATACCGCTGTCCCCGGTTTAACTGGATTACCATATTTATCTCCAACATAAGCAGTTATCTTATTCGTAAGCCCAAAGATGTTATACCCTGGGAAATTCAACTTTTCCGGCGCTATGCTAAAATGCGCTGAATCAGGCAAACCACCATGAATTACAATCACCACAGGAAGAGATCTTACGGTTTTCGCCCCAACAAAAGATTCAGCTACAATTTGCACCACTCCCGCTTTTGTCCCACTTACAACATTTACAGAAACACGCCCTTTGCCGTCTGTTCTCGCTTTTGGAGGATATACAAATTCACCACCACCTGGACCTGAACCAATCCTGAAATTAACCTCAACCGAATGGGCAAGATCAACTGGCTTGCCACTTGAATCCTGAACCTCAAAAACAAGTTGAGCTGTCTCCACAGAACCACTTCCCTTCACACCAATGCTTTTTGATGTTTGAGACACAAGAACTATACTTGCCGCTTCACCACTAGTTGGAACTTCTGAAGTAACACGCTTCAACATCAAAGTTGGAACATCAATCGTTCTTCCAGGAACAGCCAACACTCTACTTGTATCAGGGTCATAACCTTCCTTAAATGCAACTATCTGAAGCTCGGTTTCAACATCAACTTCAAAATTAAACCGATATTTTCCCACTGAGTCAGTATAGCTATAAGCGCTGGGGTTATGCCAAGAACTCGCACAACAGCATTAGGAATTGGGGCATTTGTTGTTAACTCAAGTACTTGCCCATTTAATATAACTGTTTTTTGTTGCTTCCCCGACTCCGGTTCAACCGCTTTTTTACATCCCGAGATAATCAAAGAGAACAAAACAATGTAAATGAAGATTTTTTTCATCATAGAAACTCTGATTTATTTTTCGGGTTTTAGCTGCTTTTTATAATTTTCAAGCGCCTTCAAAAATTCCTCTCTACCTTCTTTTAATGCCGGGCGTTCGCCAACTTTGAAAGATCTTTCTTTTAACCTTTCCGCAAGAGTCGGCAGAATTTCAGCTTTCAAAAGTATTATGAGCTCTTTCTTAGTTATGGTTTTAACATCAAAACCAAATAAATATCTCAAACCGAAAAACCACCAGGGCAAATCTTTAAGTATTGGAACTCCTTCACGAGTTGTTCTTTCTTCATTTATATAAAGACCACCAATTACTGTTTCTTCTCCATCAAGTAGTAAAATTTTGGTCTGAGCGGATGATTTGTTTATCGTTATCTGCGGAGCTACACCTGCTACATTGCTTCTTTCAATGTTAAGTTCAAGTGAAATAAAATAAACAGTGTCAAACTTTATAACCTCAGGTTTAACCCTAATAATTGAACCAGTTGAATAAAACTGAGTTATAGCATTGCCAGCGAAATCTCTAACCGTAACAGAAATATCGCTTCCGACTTGAATTTGACCTTGTTCCCCCGACCTAACGGTAATTCTTGGGTTTGCGACAACCTCACCGATTTGCTGGGATTCAAGAGCTCTAAAAACAGCAACCAGACTCCCAAAATCAAGGTCGGGATTAACATCAACTGTAAATAAGCCAGTTTTACCTTCGCCAGCTGACATCGTAACCCCGACATTTACCCCTTTGCCACGGAAAAAATCCCAGCTAAAACCATACTGTCTTAATTTAGCTGCGTCAGCCTCAAAAAATACGGCTGAAATCATAACTTCTCGTGTTTCAAACTGTATTTTTGCTTTCTCTTCTTCAGTTGGAGCAGTTGGCGCCGGAGGTCCTGTAACTTCAGCAAGGGGAACAATTTTTATATAATCTGCATACTCCTCATACCAAAGCTTGTTAACTCTCAAAATCAACTCAAACGCATCAAGCCAATGCATCTTGTCAATATCAACCCCTATAGGATTTGTTCTTGATTCAGGGTCAATTATAACCTTACCCAAAAACTTCTTACTTATGTCATTAAAAATCTGAAGAGCCTGATTAAAAGGCATCGTCCTTGACATTGAAACGATTTCCTCAGGGGCAATGTAAGCCCTTCTTAATTCCCGGGGACGACCTCCAATTTGTGAAAGAGCAAAACTTGAAAAAATTGTAAATAGAAGCAATAAAATTGTTATTCTAAGTTTCATCTCACCTCTCTGTTATTTTTGTTGCTCAAACCTTAACCTCAAAACGAATTTTTCAACTATACCTGCCTTATTAAGTGTGAACTCAACCTGATTCTTTTCAATATCAATTTTCGTAACATAGCCAAGATATACTTCATCCCCTTCTTTCAAAACATGAATTTTTCCAGTATGATCAGCTACAAACGCTTTCCCAGGGATAACTGCTTTTAAGTCGGCTCTTTCAACCTCAAGCAATCCCCTCGTATTTGGTGGTAATTCCCTATAAATATAAGGCGTAAATGGGTTTTTCACCTCAGCAATGACAACATCACCAAGGGTTCTTTTTATCGGTGGCAAATCCTTAACATCAGCATAAAGGGCATGAATCTCCATCTGAAATGGAACCACAATTGAAAATTGCTTTGTTACTTCATCTCTTGTTTCAACCCCACGAAGATCAAGCCGTGCAATCCTGTAAATCTGCGGACCTCGCTCAAGATACCAGATAAACTTATAAATGTTGTCAAAAGATGCTTCCCCTTTGATATCGTAGATGTTATATCCGTATTTTTGTGCTTTCTTACTTCCCATGTAAAGCATATCAAACTTTACAAAACCAGCATAGTTCAAAATTGAATTTAGATAAGAATAGGTCATCGCCGGTGTAACATCTGGCACTATTTGCTTATCAAGTTGTGTAAGCTTTTCCTGTTCCTCTTTTATCTGCTTCTGCAAATTATATAACTCAATTTGCAATCCAGCAAGTGCATTTATCTGCTGATCTGTTCTTTGAATTTCAGCTTTTACCTCTTTTATCTTTTTAGGATAGGAGTAAATGATAAAATAAGCACCAACCGCAAGAATTATGATCAAAAAACCAAAAAGTATCAATGTATTTCTCGTCTTATATGGCAATTCCTCACCTCAAATTTTATTTTTGGGCTGATTTGACTACCTCAGGTGTTATTCTTGCTTTTATCTCAAACTGATAAACTGTTTTACCTCTTATTTCTTGAACCTGAACTTGCATTAATGTTGCATTGCTAATTGCATTTGAAAACCTTGGGATCCTGTTTCTATAAAGAGAGTATCCTTTGATTGTTATCGTATTTGGATCAGGCGCACTTATATCGGTAATCCAAATCCTTCCGATGTTTTGAGCTTCAGTGGCTATTTTTTCAAGAAACTTGCTCCATATGTCTGTGTTAACTTTCATTGAGTCAAGGACCCCAAAAGTTGATTTATAGTAAGCCAACCTCTGCCTTGCCATGTCAACTTGCTGTTGTAAACCTTGAAGTTCAGCAAGCTCCGACCTTTTCCTCTGAAGTTCACTTTGAATTTCTGAAAGACTTCTGTTAAGCTGAGCTATTCTCGTTGTTATCTGGAAGGTTAAAAGAGGTATCAAAATTAAAAACAGCCATCCGAGGAGCCCGAGTTTGAAAACTTTTTGACCTTCACGAACCTCAAAAGGAGTTAAATCAATTGCATATAAGTCTTTTCTTTCAATCTCAAGGGTTCTCCACGCTGAACCAATAGCCACAGCAACCCTCGGCAAACTTTCAATAAGCAATGGGTCAGCCCCATCCGGGGATAAATTTGGAAATTTAATATAATCAATACTTACATCCTCCGGAAACATTTGCTCAAGAACTTCTTTAACTCCAGCTGATTGAGCCTCACCAGCAAGGATTATGTTATTTATAACACGCAAGCCAAGGTTATCCTGCTCAAGCATTAATCTGCTGTAAACCGTATTTGCGATATTATATGAATCAACACCCTCACCTATCGGTGGAGAAATGTGATAAAGCTCATTACCTTTCAAAAAGATAAATCTGCTGAATTCATGACCGATGTAAATTATTACCGTGATCGCATTTTGATTAAACTTATAATTTAACTTGACAAGGTTTACAAGCGATAGCTCGGGAGTTTCAATAAATGAAATTTTTGGAATTCTTCCACCAATTGACTTTTTAACACTGTCAAGCAGGTCAATCAATGCGATTCTTGAATCCCGAACCATCGCAATTATAGAACCATCTGAAAACTCAAGGTAATTAACAGCATCTGGCTTAAGCGGTTCCCCCGCCCTTTCTTTTGATATCTCCTCAATTATCTTTTCTTTTAATTTATTCCCTTTCAATCCCCAGTTTGATTCAAAATTAGCATAGTAAACATATGGCTCCGGAATTGAAATAGCAAGTTTATATTTTCTCTTTGGATATTTGCTCAAAACTCCAATAATAATTGAAGCATTATCCTGAGCCCCACGCCCTGTTTCAGTTAAAAGAAGATCCTGAGCTGAGGTTTCAGATGTTATATCTATGGGAGTCATTTCAGAGATAGAAGTTGGCTCAATTTGTTCAAACACTTGAGTCCCAACTGATGTTGCTTCAAGCTTTGTTGCAAGGTTAACTATCTGAGCGTCAACAAACCTTATTTTCTTCCCAGATCTTGCAAGACAAGCAACTTGAAGAGATAAACCATCAATGAAAACCCCAACCGCGAGCTTACCCGAAAATTTTTTGTTTTTTGGCATCGCAATATAATCTTAAGTTTTTAAGCTGCCTGCAAAAGTTGCTGCATCCTTCGCTTATTATTTGCAAAATTAATAGCGGTTTCAAGAGAAATCTTCCTCTCAAGATAAAGCCTCCTTAAATCCTGCTCCATTGTTATCATACCATACTCAGCACCTTCAGCTATCATCTGATAGATTTCACCAGTGTTATTATTTTTTATCGCAGCCCTTATTGACGGCGTCATAACCATTATCTCCTTAGCAAGAACCCTTTTCCCATCTAAACTTGGAACAAGCTTTTGCGAAATCACACACCTCAAAATATCCGCTAATCTATTTCTAACTCTCTCTTGTTCAATTGGGGGAACCTCACCTATGATTCTGTCAATACTTTCAATCGCTGAAGATGTATGAAGTGTTGACAAAACTTTATGTCCACTATCAGCAACTTCAAGCGCAGCCATTATCGTGTCTGGATCTCTCATCTCACCAATTATAATTATATCTGGATCCTGACGCAATGCTTCTATCGTCCCCTGTTTAAATGACATCGTATCCCTCCCTACTTCCCTATGGCGAATTATACAACGCTTTGATTCATGAACATATTCAACAGGCGATGCTATTATGATTATATGTCCATCAACCGTTCTGTTATTAAGGTCAACAATTGCGTCAAGCGTTGTGCTTTTACCTGAACCAGTTATTCCAGTAACAAGAATTAAACCCTCTTTTGTATACTGCAAACTTAATATCCTTGTCACATTTGGGTGAAAACCGTAACTTTCATATGGTCTTATTTGCGTGTTAATAGCTCTCATATTCAAAGCAAGGTCATCAAGATCAAAGTAAGCATCCGCACGATAGCGGTATATTGTCCCATTTTCATCTCTAAATGTATATGAGAAATCAAGATTCCTATTTTCATAAAGATATTCTCTTTGCTTTTCCATTAGCAAACTTTGAATTAAGATATTAAACTCATCAATTTCATAAGTTCCAAATTCTGGAATCGGTTTCTTGGCACCATGAATCCTAAGCCAAACCATTTTCTTTGAACCCCATCCCCCAAAGTCTATATCCGAAGCTTCAACTTCTCTCATTCGCAAAAGAAACATATTTATTAGGTTTCTTAAAACAAGCTTCTGTGCCTCGGGCATCTTTTTTATTAGCTCGTTACCAATATACATCTGCTTCTCAATGCTAAAAAGTGTAATAGGAATTTTCGCAGCAAGTGAACTTAACATCTCTTTCGCTTCCCTTACAAGTTGCAGATTTACAGGCATAACCTAAATCTTATTTTTAGTTTTTTTCATTCCCACCATGAAATCAATTGCAGTTGTCTTATACCACGATAATTTACAAGTGGATAATACGGTGGTGCCTTATCCCTAAATCTTGGATCATACCTATACCTTTTGCTAAAGCCATTTTGAATTATTCCACTACCACCTGCAAATTGTCCAACAGGTCCTCTTTCTTCTTGACATATACTTCCTGTTAAATAAATCGCCCCGGAAGGTGGTCTCTTATTCCAATTCTCAGCGATGAAATTGCGATCGTTCGCACCACCGTCCCAAGCCATAATAGCTGCTTGAATAATAACATCATTTTGGTTTGGATCGCTATCAGCTATAATAACATTTCTGTAGGAAACAAGACCGAGAAAATCATCAGAGTTGGGATTAACATTGGGATCATCCGCATATTTTAAATCATCCCAAATTCTTATGTTTCCATCCGCTAAAATTGTCAATTGACCATTTAAAGTACCTTCAACAACAACTTCACCTCTAACCCAAATAACCCCCGTGCTACTTAATTCTGAAACTCTTGCCACCGTATCAGGTGGAGATAAAATTGGAACTTGCCTTGTTCTACTATACTGCCCCGTCCCTATATTTTGTGTTTCCCAACCTGTTATGTTTCGTTTCACAACCTTACCATTAGGTAAAAATTTAAGATAAACCGATTGATTAAAAACTCCCCCACCGTTTATCGCCGCTGTTTTAGTCCTTGTCATATCCACTGGTATCTCGGCATAAATCCCAACTTCCCAGCCACCGTAAAATTTTGCTTTATTTCTGTTTGAAGTAGGTTGAGGATTTATCCCCAAATATGCTGTAACCTTATCATAAAAAACAGGGGAGCCATATGTATGTAAAACTCCATTTGTATGGACAGGTCCCCAAACAGTATCACCATTTATCCAATAAACTGGGGCACCTTGATAAAATTCAGTTCCAGTAAACCAGAAATATTTTGATGCAGGAGTTACAGGTCCACTTGAATACACAAAATAAGCAAAAGAAGAATCTTCAATCTTATAAGGCTTTTTATACTTCGCATAATAAGTATCAACGAAAGCATATCCCCACGCTCTAACGCTTAACCTAACGACAGAATCGGGTATAACTGTATGGATCCTGACAAGTGCAGTGCAATTGTTCATTATAACATTGAAACTTGAACCTACTAATGTAGCATCTTTCCATAACCTGCTTACTCCTATATTCATCGCACTTACTGCTGTCTCATGAACAAGGGTCTTTGAATAGTAATAACTAAAACTATCGGTTGCAGAGATCACAGCCCGAGTTAAACGAATGTGATAAATTGAAAATGCTGTCATAAAACCTATCAAAATCAGTAAAGATGTCTTACCAAACATAAACCTTTACCTCCTATCTTCTCAAATTCTTTGATACCAATCTTGTCTGTCTCCAAAATGATGTCCTTAGCAAACGCCTCAGCTCTTTTTTCCTAAACTCTTGATCCTGAATACTTGAAACCTCCTTCCTAACAAGCTCGGGTGATAAAATAACACGCGGATTAAAAGCAGTTAAAGTAACTTCTACCATCTTTGAAGCAACAAGCTCAGCCCCAGGGTCTACTGGGTTACCCACTTGGTCAAGATATCTAAAAACTCTCGCATTGCCAATCCTACCAATATCGGTAGATGAAACACCTTCACCTGTTATCTTTAAAATTCTTGTGACCTTATACATCCTTAAAACCGTATCACCGTAATCAATTGTTTCTGCAAGAGTTACAACATATTCAATTGTGTCCGGTATATTATCCCTGTGTGGAATTAAATGTCCAAAGTAGTCAAAATCGCGATTTAACTGAGCAATAAATTTCAAGTGATTTGGTTGAGCTATAAACAAAACTTGATCTCCCTCCGGGATTCCATACCCCATTTTTCTTAAATCGTATTCAATCGTGCTTGACATGTTCATTAAATTCATCTGAATGATAGCATCGGAATTATAATTCAAAAATTCCCTCGTTCCTGTATCCGTTACCGTGATTGTAATAAGTAAAATTGCTCCACCTACTATCATTGCCATTATGTAGTCCAGAAGCGAACTCATATAAATTGATAACCCTTAAAGTTAATTGTAAAACCAATAACTATAAACGAAACTGATTTTAATCGTATCTTTTATTTTCCCACCCGCTGTTTCACGATAGATCAGTGGTGGCTCGTAATTATCCGTAACAAACACCGTCATCCTTTTATGAAATGTTCTATATGAGACAGGAACAACCCTTCCACCTGAAAGGTCAACATATTCCACTTTAAATGAAACTCTATAGATAACGCTGCTTTTCCCTGTGTCAATTTTGACGATGTTATTATAGTCATCAAAATCATTTATTTGCATTGAATCAGTGGGTTCAAACCCAAGTTCTAAAGGATGCGTAAATGTATTTGGGTCTGTCTTAGCGGTATTGTTTGAATCTGCAACCGCTTCATCAAAATAATATTGCGTCGCCTGTTGTATATAAGATGTTGCAATAGAAAGAGCCTCAAGACGATAGCGATTTTGAGCTAATGATATATCATGACTTGAAAGCCCACGGTTTATGTTCAAAACAGCAAGCGAAAGTAAAGCCAAAGCAAGTATTGTTATTAATGTTTGTCCTGTGCCCATAAAAATTTCGCTCTTTGATGTTTAATCCTCTGTTGTCGCATGAGCAACTTCTTCAAGAGTTGTAAGTCCTTGTTTTATTCTTTCTCTACCAGCTGCTCTTAATGTAAGCATGCCATCCTTAATAGCTTGCTCCCTTATCGCCTCTTCATCAATGTCCTTTCCTGTTTTGAAAATTAACCTTCTTATTTCTTTCGTAAAATAAAGTGCCTCATGAATTGCTATCCTTCCTTTATATCCACCATGGCATTGATCACACCCAACAGCTTCATAAAAAACAGTATTCTTAATTTCCTCCTCCGTAAATCCTAAACTTAACGGAATAGCTGGATCAATATCTTCTATCGGTCTTTTACATTTCTCGCATAGCTTACGAATCAATCTTTGAGCAATTATTATGTTTATAGCGTATGCGATAAGAAATGTCTCAATTCCCATTTTATACAATCTTGATATAGCGCTTGGAGCATCATTTGTGTGAAGAGTTGAAAATGTTAAGTGTCCTGTATTTGCCAGCTTAATTGCAATTTCGGCGGTCTCTTTATCTCTTATCTCACCAACCATAACTACATCTGGGTCATGACGCAAAATCGCTCTCAATGCTTGCTCAAAGTTCATCTTTGGTCCTATCTTTAACTGCCTCGCTCCAGGGATTATATATTCAACCGGATCTTCAACGGTTAGAACATTTATCTCTGGTTTTATGATATAATGTAAAGCCGCCATCAATGTTGTTGATTTACCACTTCCAGTTGGACCGGTCACTATTACCATTCCTTGGGGCTTTGAAATCGCTTTTATGAAAAATTCCTTAGCTTTACCTTGAAAACCAAGTTTATCAAGGTCAGTTATAACCTTTCTATCATCAAGAACTCTTATAACGATACTTTCAAATTTATACTGAAACTCCTTACCAACTATTGGAAGAACGGAAACCCTATATCTTATCATATGCCCGTCAACTTTTCGCTGGATAAAACCATCTTGTGCCATTTCACGCTCAAATCTGTCAACATTTTTTGATCTATCTTTAACAACAGCCGCTATTGCCTCAGGTCTTATCCCTTCCTGAACATGCCACAATCTTAACTTTCCATCAATTCTGAAATGAATTTCGGTTGTCCTTGAATCCTTTGGAATTATGTGAATATCACTTGCACCTTTTCTCACCGCTTCAACAAGCATACCCTCAACGAGATTAACAAGCATACTTTTGTTAATTTCCGCTTCAATCGCAGCCTCATCAAGCGTTTCTTCTTCAAGTTCATCCTCAGTTATTTCAATTTTTGATTCTTCAAGGACTTTTAGAAACTCGTTTTCTGGCGGGAAAACTTTATCAAAAAGATTTTGCATATCTTTTAGTCTAACATAGCACACCTCATATCTTTTCGCACCGAGTGCTCTGGCAATTAAAGGTATACTTCTGCTTGTAGGGTCAGCAGATATAAGGATAAGTTTATCGGGTCTTTGTTCATCATACTTCAAAGGTAAAATTTTTTCCGCTCTCATTTGCTCCTTCAACGCTTGGGGAAGTGGCTCAACAAGTTTTTTTATGAAATCGGTTCTATTTTTATCAATGTTCTCATCCGCAAGATAAATCTCCCTAAACCCATAAAGGTTTGCAACCTCTTTAAACACACTATCATGATCAATCCCAAAATCAGTCACAAGAATTTGAGCCAAACTTCTTCTTGTCTTTGAATCTTCCTGCTCTTTGATCCTTAAAGCTCTCTCAAGCGTCTCATAGTCAATTATCCCCTTCTTTAAAAGCGTATAACCCAGTTTATCTGTAATATCTACTCCGATTGTCATTTGACATCACCTCAAAAATTTTTTAAAAAATTTGAAATGGAAGTATTATTGTATACGGCGTCTTCGGCTTGACCATCGCTGTCTCGGAAGACACAAGAGTTAAAAGCGTCATCACAATCATTATGATCATCGCAATTACAAGCTGAATGAAATCAACGGCATTTTTAAGTTTATAAACTGTTTCCTTCTCATAATAATTTGCAATTTGAAGTGCTGTCTGTTTAACTGTTCCTGTTTCTGCCCCCGAATGAAATCTGGCAAGCGCTGTCTTAGTGAAAACCCCAGTCGCTTCAAATGCTTCTACAAGTCCTTTACCCTGACTTAACATCATTGGTATAGCTATCGTCTTTATCTGATGTTCCATATATTTATTCCCACAAGCCTCTGCTGCAAGGCGAATTGCGTCAATGTTCTCCCCCGACCCCGCATATAAAGCATAAAAAACCCTGCAGAAAATTTCTATCGTTGTTTTGTGAATTAATGGACCAAGAACTGGAATCTTTATGATATATTTATCACGCAAAAATTGCCCCCTCGGAGTTCTAATGAAATAAATAAAAGCAAATACAATCGCAGCTGAAATAAGTAAAATATAAGTCATATTATCAAGTAAAAAACGGCTAAGTTTCAAAGTCGCCGCTGTCATAGGTGGAAGCTCGGTTCCAAGTTTAAGGAAAAGCTCAGCGGTCTCCGGGAAAATATAAGCAACATAGAAGATAACCGCGATAAATAAAACAATTAATGTAAACACAGGCATTATCAATGCACTTTTAAGATTCTTTTTTAAATTCAGCATTTCTTTCAAGAAACTTAGCCGTGCTTTCATAAATATCAGCCATATTTCCACTTTTTGACGCAAGCCCGAGCATTCTCGCTGTAAACTTACCAAGCGCTTTTTCTTGCTTTAAAAACGCCTCCTCGCTATCTTTACCCTGACGCAAATCATTGTTTATCTCTCTTAAAGCCTCTCTTAATGTTGGATGTTGTACATCGTTTATCAAAAGCTGAAGAACTTCATTATAAGGTAATTTTTCCCTTAACAAATCTGCACTTACCCGAACAAATGTGACTATTTCTGTCTCCGGTGGTTTAAATTTAAAATCAAGAACTTTTGGTTGAATGCTTACAACTTTATACCCAAGTTTTTCAAGTGCCTGTTTTACCTCTTCCTTTGTAAATGCTTTCTGCTCACCTGTTATCGGTTTTTCACTATCACGCTGAACCTTATAAATAAATGTTTTTCTCTTTTGAATCCTTGTTACCTTTATTTTCCTCTGTTCAGCAAGCTGTTTAATCTTTTTCTTTGCTTCAGCAAGGCTATCAGCAGATATTATACCTTGAACAGGTCGCCCCGTCAATGTCACTCCCTCAAAACGATAATCAGGCAAATTTTTATCACCTCCTTGGTGACAAAGCTTTTAAAAACACTGGGGATACCTACCAGGCATCCCCAGAAACTTAGACTAAAATTAAAAATTATTGTGGTGTCCAGCCACTCAAAGTTCCATATCCTTTGGTTGCATCGCTCGTTGTAAGACCAGTTGCGGTACCTTGATAAATTCTACTTTTATCAGCATCTACACAATCAATAGATGCAACAAAAGCGGTTCCAACCCTCTCTTTACCAAGAGCGTGAATAACGATCTTTTGATCACCTGTCAAAATTTCAACTCTGTAACTACCATTAGCATTACCAGTATCAAGCGGGCTTAAAGCAAAATTAGCAAAGCTATTTCCACCACCGCCAAGCTCAACTGGCGTTCTGTAATATCTCTGTGCCTTTGAAGCAAGATTTGCAAGGTCACTTGCAACAGCGCTTCTGTTGGCGTCAACTGCACTGCTCTTGAACATTGAAATTCCAACAGCAATTGCGATTCCAACTATGATGACGCCAAGGACGATGAGTAAAAGTTGCTGCTGACCCATAATAATTACCTCCTGAATTTAGTTTTTAATTTAGTTTTTGTTGGACATATTTTCTATCGCATACAAAATTCAAATTACAAAACCACCTAAAGAACCTACTCACACTAAAGATAAACTTATATTTTGTAAAAGTCAAGCATTTCAACAATAAATCAATAAATTTTATGCCATAAATCACACTTTAAAAATTCATTAAAAATCAAAACGACCTAAAGATAAATCTTTACCTTTTTCCATTTGACCTTGAAATTTTTACAAGATATCCTTGTAACATTTTGTTACATTAAAATGGTCTAAAAACCGCAAGAAAAACTATCAGAATAAATATAATAAGGTTCAAACGAGAATAAACTTTGATGATTTTGTTCACCTTTACCATTTCATCAACTGGAGTCTGACCTTCACTTAAAAGTTTCTCCCGCTTTGAAATATATTTTACGCCTACGAAAACACCCGAAATAACGAACCATATAAACAAAATTACCTTAACAATCAACCACCCTTGTATATTTCCGATGACAAACCAATTATAAATTCCAGTAATTAAAGCCAGAAGTCCACCATTGCGAGCAATATTTGAAAATTTTAAGGACAATTTATGTAGGCTCAAAGTCATTTCCCTTCCAAAGGCTGACTCAATCATTGAAAAACCAAAAACTGAAACCGCAATTAGCATGGCTGATAAAATGTGAAGAAAAAATGAAATCTTTGAAAGAAGTTCCATAAATTTTACCGCGCTTAGTTTATTCGTTTTTTAGCGATGCGATGTAAATTTCAACATCACGAATTTTTGTGAAGTTAGGATATTCCTTCTTTATTCTTTCATACATGCGAAGTGCCTTTTCCCTTTCCCCGGCAAGTTTATAATTTCTCCCTGCGTTGTAAAGGTATTCAGGAATGAGTATATTCTCTTTGAATTTTTGCGATGCCTTTTCAAAATATTCACCCGCTTTTTTATATTCCCCTTTTATCTCGTACACTGATGCAATCCCAGCAAGGGATGCTGAAAGCAAAAGTTTATCGTTGCCGTCATATTTTTTGAAATACTTTAAAGCGTTATCATAATCACCAAGCATAAAGTAAGCATTTGCAAGATAATATGTTGCTATTTCCCCTGCGTCCGTTCCGCCGTAATTTTCAACAATATATTTTAACCCCTGTATATTTCGTTGTGGGATTCCATCAATTGCAGTTTTGTAATCACCATTATCGTAGTAGGTTATAATTCTTGAAAAAAGCACCTCAGCTCTTTCATTTTCAGCCTTCACATTGTTTCTGTAAATAATTACACCAGCAACGAGAATGATTATGCCTGTTAAGACATAACTTAAAATCTTTCTGTTTTTCTCAACGAACTCACGGGCTTTGTAGTAAGTCAAAACAAGCTTATCCTCTTTCAGTTCTTGTTTTTTTATTTTTTTCCTTGGCTTAAGCATGCTTGTATTTTTTTTGTTTTCGCTGAAAATTTTTTTAAATATGCGAAATTTTATAAAGAAAACAAAAGATTTACTTCAATGCTTTTATAACGCCATCAGAGAAAATTGGCAAAATAGGTATTGAATCAATTGATGAAGCAACTTTTAAGTCCTCTTCAAACCCAAGTTCAATCA
>NZ_CZVH01000035.1:0-16886 GCF_001458555.1 Candidatus Kryptobacter tengchongensis
CAACCCGACTTCGTTTTATTCGGAGGGGATTTGGCTCAACTTGGACAGCCCGAAGAGTTAAAGCTTGGCAAAGAAATTTTAAGTGAGGTTAAAGCGAAAATTTATATGATGGTTGGAGAACATGATTGGTATCTTGATCTTGGAGAAAAATGGATTGAACTTTTTGGTCAACCATATTATTCGTTTGATCATAAAGGAGTTCACTTTATTGTGTTAAATTCTGTTCTTGTGGATGATTACTGGACAGAGGCAAAGATGACGCCGATGGAGAGGATGAAGTTTATGGCTCAACTTGATAATCCGAAAGGAAGACCGTTTACAGTTGGAAGAGGTTATGGGAAAAAACAATTTGAATGGCTGAAGCAAGATCTTGCTAAAGTTTCAAAAGATACACCGATAGTTGTGTTTTCCCATTCACCGCTTTATAAGTATTATAAACCATGGAACTTCTGGACAGATGATGCTGAAGAGGTTCAAGCGTTGTTGAGACCGTTTAAAAATGTTACCGTGATCCATGGGCACACACATCAACCTGTGTTTAACAGGATCGGGAATATTAACTTTTACGGTATGCTTTCAACCGCTTGGCCTTGGCCATATGCACCGACTGGGCTTCCGAAATTAACAATCAAAATGAATAGAGCTGATCCATTTGATCAGTTTGATGGAACAGGCGATGGGACAGTTGAAATCATTGGAAATGGGAAAGCAAATAAAATTTATAATCTCTGGAGTAGAGAGCCTATGAGAGTTACAGCAAGATATCTTGAATCAGGTGGAAAAGAGGAAGTTCCACCAGTTCCAGTTGATCCATCGTTTTAAAAATAAAATTTTAAGGAGGAATTCTTTATGAGGAGCAAAATTTTTATGTTTGCACTTATTCTTATTGTTGGTATATTTTTGAATGGCAAGAATGATTTAAGCGCAATTGAAGGTAAAGGTGATAAAAAAGCCGAGAAAAAAGTTATAACTGCATGCGATGGTGAAACACAGATTGTTTTAAACGATGTATCAAAAAATGAAGTCATGTCAAGGGAAAAAGCTCAAGAGGTCGCATCTATGCTTTTGACGACTTATCAACAGCAAAAGAAATATCAATCAACCAAGTTTACAAGAAGAGATTCTCTGATCTGGGAAAGAGAACTCAAAGCTATGATTGAGGAAGGATATAAATGGTTTCATGACCCATCGCTTGGAACAAATGGGATATCCTGTGATATGTGTCATCCCGACGCAACAGATACACACCCTGAGACATATCCGAAGTTTCAAATTCAGCTGAAAAAGATCGCTCTTCTTAGAGATATGATAAACTGGTGTATTGAAAATCCGATGGAAGGTAAGCCACTTAAAGAAGACGACCCACGGATGAAAGCAATAGAAGCTTATATAATCTGGGCTCGTGCGAATCAAGACCCAAGACCCCATGCAAAAACGCTCAACCCTGGGAGGAGATGATTCAATTTTTTCGCTTTGTTGATTAAAACCCCCAGCATTGGCTGGGGGTTTTTTATTTTTGCTCAATAATCCCCTTCAGATGCTCAATATTAGCCACCTCAAAATTAAAATTCCGATAAAACCTTCAAAATTTTCACAAAAATTGAATGGCATAGGCTTTGTCTTAATTTTTAGAGATTTAACAAAATATAGGATTTAAAATGGCAGATAAAGTTTTATCTCAGCAACAATCAGCGGTTGTATCTGAACAGGTGAATAAAACCAGTAAAAAAACAATTTTTTTGGTTTCCATTCCCATTGTCATTTTACAAATAATAATTGCTTACCTTCTTGTTCTTGATTTGAATTCAAAGGCAGGGGCGGGGAATTCTCAAGCTCATACACAGGGGCAAAAAGCAAAACAGCAAACAATGGAAAAGGCAACAGCCGATGAATATAAAATTACTGAAACAGAATTTGTTAGTACCCATCCTGAATTTCTATTTGTCGTAAAGGATTTAATTGTCAATCCAGCTGGAACTGGGGTTATGAGATATCTTTTAACGAGCGTTGGAATTGAGGTAACAAACGAAAAGGTGTTTGCTGAAATTCAAACCAAGGAAGTTATAGTGAATGATATTTTGATTAATGTTCTCTCAAGCAAAACACTTGAGGAGTTAACAGATGTGACAAAGCGAAAGGAATTGAGGCGAGAGATAGCTAATAAGATTAATGAGATCCTTACACAGGGAAGAGTACAAAATGTTTATTTCAGCAAATTTATAGTCCAGTAAAAAATCAGAGGAAAGAATGCCAGAGATTTTGTCGCAGCAGGAAATAGACAGTTTGCTTGCTGGTTTAAGCGCAGGTAAATCTCCAGTGGAGATAATATCAAAGCAAGAGGAGAAAGAAGTTGTCCCATATGAATTCCGTCGTCCAAGCAGAGTTTCAAAAAATCAAATTAGAACAATTCAAACTCTTCATCAAAATTTCGCTGAATCGCTCGGCTATTATCTAACGAGTCGCCTTCAGACACCTGTGACAATTCAAGTTGAAAATGTTGATCAACTTTTTTACTCTGAATATATACTTTCAATTGAGAAGCCAAGTGTTATTTTCACCCTTTCCGCTGGTGAGGGGAGAGGAGAAATTATTTTTGAAGTTGGGCTTGAACTCTCTTTTATGTTGATTGAAAAACTTCTTGGCGGGAGCATTGAAACTTTGGAAATTGGAAAGAGAAAAATTGCAAGGGCTTTAACACAAATTGAACAAAACTTAATAAGAAGCATAGTTGAGCGTTCAACTTCTGACCTTGAGAAAGCGTGGAGCATAATTGATACATTCAAGTTTAAAATTATAAAATATGAAAGCGACCCTGACATAGTGCAAATTGCTCCATCAAGTGAAATCGTCCTCGTGATTTCTTTTATCGTCACACTTGGGGATAGAAATTACAGAATGAGTATATGCTATCCTGTTTTTGTTATTGAGGAAACGCTTGCTAAGATGACACTCCAAAGGTTTATGAGTGTTAGGAAATATACATCCGAGGAATATACAAAATATATTGCTGAGAAAATAAAAACAACTAAAGTTCCAGTAATTGTTGAGCTTGGACAAAGTGAAATTACGCTTGCCGATCTTATAAACCTCAACATAGGTGATGTGATTCTTCTTAATACAAAGGTTGATTCAGAAGTTAAAATTTATATTGCGGGGAAATTAAAACTTTATGGAAAACCAGGGGTTTTCGGAGGCAAAAAAGCCGTCAAAATAACAAAAATTGCAACTAATGAGGAGGGATGAAATGGAAAAAGGGCAACCCTTAACTCATGATGAGGTAAAGAATGCAGAATTTCAAAGTTTTGAATCTTCAACATCGGAACAAAATCTACAGGGCGAAAAATTGATAAATAGCAAACTTGAACTTTTATTTGATGTTATGTTGCCCGTTTCAATTGAACTTGGCAGAACAACGATGTTGATAAAAGATATACTTGAGCTTGACCGTGGTTCAATAATTGAACTTGATAAACTTGCAAGTGAACCAGTTGATGTGATCGTCAACGGGAAAAAAATTGCTGAGGGTGAGGTTGTCGTGATTGATAAACATTTTGGGATCAGAATTACAAACCTTGTTGCCGTTGATGAAAGGTTAAAAAATGTTAAAAAGTGAAAATGCTTGGGATAATTGTTAAGACATTTCTTTCATTTTTTTTGATAATTACCTTGATGTTTCTTGCTTTTTATATTTTGAGAAAGTTTCATTTGCCAGTTTCAAATTTCTACAGCTCTGAAGTTGGAATGAGAATTTACGGGAGGTTGCAAATTCAACCAAGAAAATCAGTTTACATTGTCAGGGTTTTAAACAGGATTTTGATAATTGGTGTGAGTGAAAATTCAATTAATCTTTTAAGTGAGATAAATGACCCTGAATTTATTCGGGCACTTGACGAGCTTTATTCACCTGTGGAGCGAAAAGATGGAAAGTTTTTTATTCTAAAATAGGGGAGGTGTGTTTGAATGAGAAAATTCGTTTTATTATTAATTTTTGTTTTATCCTTTTCAATTGCAAATGCGCAGACAAATTCGGCTGAAAAAATTACTTTTCCAGTTCCGAAAATAACCGTTGAGGTTGGGAAAGCGCAGAAATCGGAAGATGTTGCGGTGACATTGCAGATTCTATTTTTAATGACCATTCTCTCGCTTGCACCCGCGATAATTATTTTGACAACCTCCTTCACAAGGATAATTGTCGTTTTCCATTTTTTGAAGCAGGCCCTCGGGGTTCAACAAATGCCACCAAGCCAAGTCCTTGTCGGGCTTGCTCTTTTCTTAACATTTTTTATTATGTCTCCAGTTTGGGATAGAATCAACAAGGACGCAATTCAACCTTACCTCAAAAATGAAATAAATCAGGAAGAAGCATACAACAGGGCAATAAAACCGATTCGTGAATTCATGTTTAAACAAGTTCGTGAGGATGACCTTGCTCTCTTTGTATCGCTTTCAAATCTCCCAAAACCTAATAACAAGGATGAAATACCAACCCATGTCCTGATCCCAGCTTTCGCTATAAGTGAGTTGAAAATTGCCTTTCAAATTGGATTTTTAATTTATATACCATTTTTGATGATTGATTTAATTGTTGCAAGCGTTTTGATGTCAATGGGGGATGATCATGCTTCCACCCGTGATGATTTCACTTCCATTTAAAATTTTGCTTTTCATTTTAATTGATGGTTGGCATCTTGTCGTCCAATCGTTGATCCAAAGTTTTCGTTAAAATAAAAAATTAAATGTTCGGATGACGGAGCAATTCATAATTCATCTTGCAAGAGAAACATTCTTCACAGCACTTTTAATCTCAGCTCCGATTCTTATAGCCTCAGCCATTGTTGGATTGATAATCTCAATCTTTCAATCAGCGACTTCAATAAATGAGATGACCTTGACTTTCGTCCCAAAACTTGTAGTTATAGCAATTGTTATAGTTATTTCTTTGCCGTGGATAATTGATGTCATCGTTACTTTCACACGGGAATTGTTCAGCCAGATACCAAACATAGCGAAGTGATTTGATGGAGTTTTATCTTTCAACATTTTATGTTTTTATTTTGATTTTTGTTCGTGTTTTGAGTTTTCTTTCAACAGCTCCACTTTTGGGGCATTCTGTTTTGCCCTTTCAACTGAGGTTCTGGTTGGGCATTTTTTTAAGTTATACTCTTTTGTTCCTCGTTGATTTAAGAAATTTGAATTTATCTTTTGATTTGCTTGGTTTTGTTATACTTGTTTCAAAAGAAATTTTCCTTGGTTTAACGCTTGGTTTTTCAAGCTCAGTTATGTTTTATTCAGTTCAATTTGCTGGGCATTTGATCGGTTTTGATATCGGGTTTTCAACTTCAACCGCTTTTGATCCCGAACACTCAGAGCCAATTCCGACATTGAGTCAATTCAAGCATTACCTATCTATTTCTATATTTTTGATGTTAAATGGTCATCATTTTTTAATTCAAGTTTTAAAGTCAAGTTTTGAACTTGTCCCGATCTCGTCTTTTTCTGTGGATTCTAACTTTATCAATTTTAGCCTTAAATTAATTACTTTTGTTTTCGTCTCCGCTGTTAAGATAAGTGCCCCAGTTCTTGTGGCATTATTTTTGACCGATTTATCAATTGGAATTTTATCTCGTGTTTTCCCGCAAATGAACATATTTATGTTTGCTTTTTCTTTAAAAGTAATGATCGGGTTTCTCGCTTTAATGGTGACGGTGCCATTTTTCGTTTTTGTATTTAAAAAGATCCTCTTGACATTTGAAGGCGATCTTGTTGAAATGTTAAAATTAATAGGTTCATAGGAAAATGGCGGATGAATTCCAAGAGCGAACTGAACAAGCAACGCCGAAACGAAGGGAGGATGTAAGAAAGAAAGGTAAAATTGCAAAAAGTTATGAGTTTAATTCCGCAATTGTTATCCTTGTATCCATCCTTGTTTTATACTTTGGTGGAAGCCATGGTTATCAGAAAATTTCAAACCTAACGAGATTTGTTTTTTCAAATCTACACCTGATTGAAATCTCAAAAGATAACGTTCAAAAATATGTGACCTTTTTCTTTTCTTTTTTCAGTTTAAATTTTTTACCGTTCTTAATTTTTTTAATGGCAATTGGGGTTGGAGCAAACATCATTCAAAGTGGGTATATCTTTACACTTGAACCCTTGAAGTTTGATTTTGACAGGCTGAACCCGATCAATGGAATAAAAAGAATTTTATTTTCAAGACGAAGTTTATTTGAACTTGGAAAGGGATTTTTAAAAATTGGGGTAATTGGATTGACATCATATTTTGTCTTGAAAGGGGTTATTGATGATGTAATAGTGTTGATGGATTCTGATGTTAACAAAATTTTCAACCTTATGTCAAGTTTAGCATTTTCATTGCTGTTGAAGACGGGGATGGTTTATTTTTTGCTTGCTATTTTTGACCTTGCATTTCAAAGATGGGAATATGAGCGTGAATTGAGGATGACAAGGCAGGAGATTAAGGAGGAGATGAAAGAACTTGAGGGTGATCCTCTTGTTAAGTTGAGGATAAGACGAAGGCAGAGGGAAATCGTAAAAATGAGGATGATGCAAAATGTTCCAAAGGCAGATGTTGTAATCACAAACCCAACACATATTGCCATTGCGTTAAAATATGAGCCTGAAAAGATGAACGCTCCAAAAGTTGTCGCTAAAGGGATGAATTTGATTGCGGAGAAAATAAAAGAAATCGCAAAACGGCATGGGATTCCAATAGTTGAAGATAAGCCACTTGCACAAGCGCTTTATAAATTGGTTGAGATTGATGAGGAAATTCCACCTCAGCTTTACAAAGCGGTTGCTAAAGTCCTCGCTTATGTTTTCAATTTAAAAAAGAAAAATTTTAAGAGTGTAGTATGAATCAAAATTCTGGATTTTTGCAAAATTTGGGAAGGAACACTGATATTTTGCTTGCGGTTGTAGTGATTTCAATTCTTGTTTTTATGATTTTACCATTGCCACCTTTCCTTTTGGATATCTTGATTGCTTTTAATATTACATTTTCAATTCTCGTCCTTTTAATTTCAATGTATATAACAAGTCCACTTGAGCTTTCCATTTTTCCTGGGCTTTTGCTTATACTTACGCTTTTCAGGTTAAGTTTGAATGTTGCCTCAACAAGATTAATACTCGGTGATGGTTACGCAGGTAAAATAATTTTTGCGTTTGGCTCTTTTGTCGTTAAGGGGAATTATATTGTCGGCTTCATCGTGTTTTTAATTTTAGTTGTAATACAATTTGTCGTAATCACAAAAGGTGCTGGAAGAATTGCTGAGGTTGCAGCAAGATTTACACTTGATGCCATGCCCGGGAAACAAATGAGCATTGATGCGGATTTAAACGCTGGACTTATAACCGAAGAAGAGGCACGAAGAAGAAGGGAGTTAATTCAGAGGGAAGCAGAATTTTACGGAGCGATGGATGGTGCAAGCAAATTTGTCCGTGGGGATGCGATAGCAGGATTAATTATAACTGTAATAAACATTATAGGTGGTTTGATAATTGGTGTTTTACAGCGCGGGATGAGCTTTGCCGATGCACTTCAAACTTACACTCTTCTTACAATTGGAGATGGTTTGGTTTCGCAAATACCAGCTTTGATTATCTCAATTTCGGCTGGGCTGGTTGTGACAAGAAATGCGTCTGGGAACCAATTTGATGTTGAAATAAAGGGACAGATTTTCCAACGCCCCAAAGCTTTGTTAATCTCATCTGGGGTGCTCGCATTTTTTGCGATTGTCCCAGGGCTTCCAATGTTGCCGTTTTTAATTCTATCTGTGATAAGTGGCGTTGCGGGTTATTTCGGGACAAAGGTTGAAAGATCTAAAATTGGAATTCAAGAGGTTAAGCCAAAACAAATCCAACAACAAGAAGAAAAGGTTGAAAAATTAATCCAAATAGACCCAATTGAAGTTGAAATTGGATATGCATTAATTCCACTTGCAGATGAAGAACAAGGTGGAACTTTATTTAAGCGGATAATTGGCATAAGAAAGCAATTAGCTCTTGAACTTGGTATCATCGTCCCACCGATAAGAGTAAGAGATAACATTTATCTTGAGCCGAATGAGTATGTGATAAAAATTCGTGGAAATAAAGTGGTATCTGGTGAAGTTAAACCAGGTTATTTACTTGCTATGAATCCTGGCACAGTTCAGGAGGAGATCCAGGGTGCTGTGAAAGTTAAAGAACCAGTTTATGGATTTGAAGCGTATTGGATTCCGGAACATAAAAAAGAGGAGGCGGAGATAATGGGTTATACGGTTGTTGAACCCACATCTGTGATTATAACACATCTTATGGAAGTTTTGAGAAAAAATGCTGGAAAGATTTTAAGCAGACAAGACACGAAAACATTGATTGATAATTTGCGTGAGGATTATCCAGCGCTTGTTGAAGAGATAACACCCGATGTTCTTCCTGTTGGAACGATCCAGAAAGTTTTGCAAAATCTTTTAAACGAGGGGATACCAATTCGGGATATGGTCACAATTCTTGAGGCATTGCTTGATTATTCAAGGGTTACAAAAAATGTTGATGTTTTAACTGAATATGTGCGCCACTCGTTATCTGAGACAATCGCTCGCCTTTATCAAGATGAAAACGGGATTATCCATGCAATTCAGCTTGATCCAAAGATAGAAGAAATAATAACTCAATCACTTCAACAAACTTCATCTCAATCAAGCTCAACGCTTGGATTATCTCCGGATGTGATAAAAGCAATTAATTTAAGTCTTGAGGAAAATGTTAAAAAGATGAAAGAGTTGGGGCATAAACCAGTGGTGATTTGTTCGGCAACGGTTCGTTTGTATTTCTATCGTTTAATCCATTCAGTATTTCCAGATGTGAGCGTGATCTCCTATACCGAGCTTCCAAGTGATATTGATATTGAAATAATCGGCAGAGTGAAAATTAATAACGCTTGATGGGGGTTGATCTTTTGTGTGGGTTAAGAATTCAATTTGTCGGACGTTAATTTTCGTTTGAAGTTGAAATTTCATTTTTTCGTTTTTTTGATTTATCTTATGCGTGTTGGAAAATTAAATAAAGCTAATTTCAAGATGGACAGACTTTGGGCTCCTTGGAGAGCAAAGTATATTGAAAGCTTTGCAAATGAAAATTCTGAGGAGAAGAAGGAATGTTTATTTTGCGAAAAAGCAAAATCAAGTGAAGACGAAAAAAATTTTGTGCTTTATCGGGGAGAAAAGTGTTATATAATAATGAATCTCTTTCCCTACAATTCTGGTCATATAATGGTGGTGCCATATAAACATACATCAAGTTTCTCTGATTTAACTGATGAAGAAATGCTGGATGTGATGAGAGTTATAAAAAGAGGGATATTGGCTCTTGAAATAGCTCTTAAACCGCATGGATTTAATGTGGGGGCGAATCTGGGTAGGGTGAGCGGAGCTGGTATTGCAGAACATATCCATTTTCATATCGTTCCAAGATGGAATGGGGACACAAATTTTATGCCTGTCATTTCTGAAACCAAGGTCATATCCGAACTTCTCTCTGACACATATAAAAAGCTTAAAGACGCCCTGTCTAAAATATCCGATTAAACCGAGGTTTTATTTTTTACATCAAAATAGGTGAAGAAACAAGTAAAACAAAATTGGAGAAAAAACATGCTTAAAAAGAAGTTTTCGTTTTTGCCGCTTATCCTTGCGGTGCTTCTTTTAATTGGCGGTTGCACAAAGGAATCTGAAATTGTCTCATCTCTTTCAAATGCTGATAAGGAAGTCATTAAACAGATAATTGAAAATGATGATTTTATCGCAACAGCTGACGCTTCTTTAAATGATGGAACATATCTTCCAATGGATTTTGATTTCGGTTCATTTTCAAAGGAAATTTATCCTTTGAGATGGGGACGTGTTGTAAAAAAGGTAACCAAAGAATATAACTATGAACAGGTGAATGATACGCTTGTCGTTGTGACTATCACAAGAACGGTTGAATCAGATTTGAAAATTGCAGCAACTTATACTCAAGGGAATAAAACCCCCGACACAATTATAACGAAGCCCTTAAATGAAGTTTTCAGGAGAAAAGTTCAGGTTGTAAAGAAAGAAAGTGCGGACACATCAAGAGCAAGGAAGTGGAGAGTTTGGGCTGTTTCGCTTGTTCAGGGGGGGAACTGAGAATTCAAATATAACGATTAAGAAAATTTCCTTAACATTGCCAAATGGTGATGTTATTGAAGTGACAGATCCATTGAATCAGTTTTATCGTCCTGGATTTCTTGGGCATCGTGGTGAGATTCCATCATTTAACCCTGCTCAAAATGTCAAAGTAAGCGTGACAGTTCAAAGCTCTGCTCCGGATACAGACCTTGTTTCAATGACATTTGGAGTTGACAAATTTGGATTTCATAGGGCAAGGAAACTATTTAAGATGGTTTCGCAAAATGGAAATGAAGAAGTTTATGAGGCTGATGTAAAGGTTCATATGCACAGAGGTTCGTTTAATGCGATGATTCACGCTATTTCAAGGGAATCGCTCTTTGATGATTCTGCTCCAGTTTCGGTTTCTGTTTGGGGTGTTCCATATGTTGTATTTTAACTGAGACATAAGGGCGGGGAATCCCGCCCGTTTTTTATATAAAAATGTGAAGTGCGTTGATGGTGGACAAAACAGATATAGAACTTGTAAATGAATTTAAAAATGGAAATACATCCGCATTTGATGAGATCGTTAGAAGATATCAAAAGAAAGTTTATTCTCTTGCGAGGAAAATTCTCACGAACCACGATGATGCTGATGATGTTGCACAGGAAGTTTTCATTAAACTTTTTCATTCGCTCTATGAATTTAAAGGTGAATCAAGCTTATTTACTTGGATTTACCGAATTACGATAAATGAGTGCAATAGCCTCTTGAGAAAGAAAAAGATTAGAGAAATTATTCCGATTGATGAAGTCGTTAATTTCTTGAGACAAAATGAAACGCCTGAACAAGAACTGATTAATAAAGAAGAAAAGAAACTGATTGAAAAAGCTATTGAAAAGCTTCCACCAAAACAAAGAGCCGTGTTTGTGATGCGTTTTTTTGAAAATCTTGAGTATGAAGAAATTTCCAATATATTGAAAAAACCTGTTGGAACTCTAAAAGCAAATTATTTTCATGCTGTAAAAAAAATACAAAAGTTCATAAAAAATGAAATGCAATGAAGTCAAAAATAACCTTGTTGATTATGCAACTGGGAAGTTAGAATCTGAAGAGATAGCAAAACATCTTGAGGTATGTGAAAGTTGTAGGATTGAGCTTGAGCAAATAAAGGAAGTCGTTTCAATTTTAAGCGAATATGAGGTTGAAGAGCCGACGGAATTTTACTGGTCAAATTTTCTCAGTCGGGTGAAACGCAAAATTGTTGAGCGTGAAAAAAATGTTAAACTTCTTGCCTTGAAACCTGTTTTCGTTGCTCCATCTATTGCGGTTATAATAATTGGTTTTTTGTTAGGGATTGGGTTATCAGATTTGTTTGTGAGTCGTGATGAAATTTACTTTTCGCAGGTTCCAAATTTTGAGATGACGGGAGTTTTAATAAAACCGTCTGATTTTGATGATCTAAATAGTGAAACAATTGAACAGGCAATTTTTTACCTCTATGATAAGTATCAGATTCCCAATCTTGATGAAGTAAATTATGACTATCGCAACATTGATATTGATGAAGTTTTAAAAAGGATTTCAAACAAATTTTGAATTTTCAAAATGAGAAAGACGATTTTAGTTTTCGGGATGATTGCTTTTTTAGTTACGTCTTCGTTTTCGCAGGGTTTTATGGGTCAAAGATGGAGGGAACGAATACTTGAATTTAAGAAGGTTCGCCTTCTTGAAATTTTAAAACTTGATGAGCAAACATCTGTTAAGTTTTTAAATAAGTATACAAAATTTTCTAATGATATTGATGCGATTGAAGTTGAGAGGGAGAGAGTTGTAAATGAAATTGAGGCAAAATTGAGAAAAGGGGATAAGGATGGGTATGATAGGGCAATTCAAGAGTTAATTGATCTTGGGAAAAAGGAATATGAACTGCGTTTGAATTTTTACAAGGAGCTAAAAGAAATTTTGACGGATCAACAGATAGCTCAAGTTATAGTTTTTGAGAGAAATTTTAGACGTGAATTTATGGAGGCAGTGCGTGAGATGCAGAGGGAGAGAATGAGGAGAAGATTTTAAAAATTTACTGATTTAAAATTTTTTCATAGAAGATTTCATATTTTGGAATTATCAAATTTTTGTCAAAAAGTTTTTCTGCTCTTTCCCGTGCTTTTTCTGAAAATTCCCTGTATTTGTTCTCATCCTCAAGGAGTTCAATAACATACGAAGCCATTCTTTCAACATTTCCGACTTCTGTTAGATAGCCTGTTTCACCGTGAAGAACAACCTCGGGGATTCCGCCAACATTAGTTGCTATAACGGGAATGCCACAGCTCATAGCTTCAAGTGCAGAAAGCCCAAAGCTTTCCATTTGGCTTGGGAGAAGAAATATATCTGCAGAGCACAAAATCTCGTGTAACGCTTCTTGTTTTCCCAAAAATACAACATCATCATAAAGTTTAAGTTGTCTGCAGAGGTTTTCCGCATCGCTTCTTTCGGGTCCATCTCCGACGAAAACAAGTTTGCTTGGTATCTTTTTTCGCACAAGATCAAAAACCTTTACAGCATCTTGAACTCTCTTAACTTTTCTGAAATTGTCTCATCTCTTTCAAATGCTGATAAGGAAGTCATTAAACAGATACTTGATCATGATGATTTTATCGCAATAGCTGACGCTTCTTTAAATGATGGAACATATCTTCCAAAGGATTTTTACTCGGTTTAAATGTTTCGGTATCAACAAAGTTTGGTATAACTTCAATTTCACGGTTTATATTATATGTTGAAATTGTTGTCTCACGGAGATATTTTGAAACCGCTGTAACGCCATCGCTTGCTTCAATTCCAAACCTAACAACTGGTGTAAAGCTTGGTTCAAGTCCCACCAGTGTTATATCTGTTCCATGGAGCGTTGTGATTACTTTAATTTTATTGTTGAGAATCATTTTTGCGAGGATAGCGCTTGTTGCGTGTGGAATTGCGTAATGAACATGGATTATATCAAGTTTATTAAATCGCGCAACATCTATGATTTTGCTTGCGAGGGCATCAGTATAAATTGGGAATTCAAACAATGGATACTGGTAGAGTTCAACTTCGTGGAAATATATGTTGGCAAGGAATTTATTTAGTTTTATAGGTATTGCGTAGCAAATGAAGTGAATTTCATGCCCTTTGCTGGCAAGGTTTTTCCCAAGCTCTGTTGCTACGACCCCGCTTCCACCATAAGTTGGATAACATATGATTCCAATTTTCATGGTTTTCCTCATAAATTTTTTGTTATAAAAATTTAAAAACAGCATTTCACAGTTGCAATTTTGGGAATTAATGTATATTTTAAAGTTGAGTAGAGATGAATGAACTTTTTGAACAAATTTTTGTTAGTTATTTTTGAGTTAAATGAAATATGATCACAAAGATGTTGGTTATTCAAGATAAATATCAGGCTAATTTGAAGAAGCTTCTTGATGTATGCAGGAAGAACCTTAAAAATTTCAATGAAGATCTTATAACTCGGGCTTTCTGGTTTAGTTACAATGCGCATAAGGACAATTATCGTGCATCTGGGGAACCTTATTTTAATCATCCCTATGAGGTTGCAATGATTGTTGCTAATGAGATCCCGCTTGATGATATATCCGTTGCGAGCGCACTTCTTCATGACATAGTTGAGGATACAAGCTTTACGATTGAAGATATACAAGCGGAATTTGGAGAGAAGATAGCAAGAATTGTTGATGGGCTTACGAAAATAACAGGAATTTTTGAGGCGGATACTCGGAATGTCGTTGAAGCTGAAAATTATCGTAAACTTTTAATAGCTCTTTCAACGGATATTAGAGTAATTCTTGTCAAGTTTGCTGACCGCCTTCATAATATGAGGACGCTTGAATATCTTCCTGAACATAAAAGAAGAAGGATTGCAAAGGAAACGCTTGAAATTTACGCTCCACTTGCACATAGATTTGGGCTTGCTCAAATAAAGTGGGAACTTGAAGATCTTGCGTTTAAATATCTAAATCCAGAGGCTTATGAGGACATAGCAAGACGGGTTGCTCAAACAAGGAAACAAAGAGAAGAATATATCAAAGAGTTCGCAAAACCAATTGAAAAAGCCCTCGCTGAACGCGGATTTAAATTTGAGATAAACGGTCGCCCTAAGCATCTGTATAGCATTTATAATAAAATGATTAAAAGAGGGAAAACGTTTGAAGAACTTTACGATCTATTTGCAGTGCGAATTATACTTGATACGGATAACACAACAGATTGTTGGACAGCTTATGGAATTGTTACGGATATATATAGACCCGTTCCAGAAAGATTTAAGGATTACATAACAAATCCAAAGTCAAATGGTTATCGTTCAATTCACACAACTGTTATTGGTCCTGAGGGAAAAATGGTTGAGGTTCAAATAAGAACACGCGCTATGCATGAGATCGCTGAGAAGGGACTTGCTGCGCACTGGAAATATAAAGAAAATATCACGGAAACAGATAAACAGTTTGAGCAATGGGTAAAATGGGTTCGCGATATACTTGAAAATCAAACTGATATAAATGAGTTTGTTGAAGATCTTAAACTTAATCTTTATCAGGATGAAATTTATGTTTTCACGCCGAAAGGAGATTTGAAAATTTTGCCAAGGGGTGCAACACCTGTTGATTTTGCTTTTGAAATCCATACTGAAATCGGGCTTCGCTGTATCGGGGCTAAAGTCAATGGTAGAGTCGTCCCACTTAATTATCAGCTTAAAACGGGTGACCAAGTTGAGATAATAACGGGTAAGCATCGCTTACCGAGCAGAGATTGGTTAAACTTCGTTGTAACATCAAAAGCGAAATCGCAGATAAGAAAATGGATAAACGAAGAGAAAAGACGGCTTGTTGATATCGGTAAAGAGATATGGGAAAAGAAGGTTAGAAAAAGCAAAATACACATAAACGATGATGAACTTTTAAAAATAGTCAGGGAGCTTTACAAGGTTGATAATCTTCAAAAGTTTTATCTTGGAATCGCAGAAGGCGAATTTGATTTGGTTGATGTTGTAAGAAAAATTAAAGAAAGGCAAGAAGCAAAGGAAACCACAAAGTACGATAAAGAGGTAATTGATAATGTTATAGGCGAAATTTTAAAGCCACAGAAGGCAATAGTTATAGATGGAACGGGTTTCAATTTGCTTTATACATTTGCGAAGTGCTGTCATCCTGTTCCAGGGGATGATATCATTGGCTTTGTAACAAGAGGTGAGGGGATAAAAATACATCGTCGTGACTGCATCAATGTTGAAAGGTTAAAAGAACAGGACGAGGATAGATTTGTTGAAGTGGTGTGGTCTACCATACTTGATGGGATGGCTTTTCCAGTTGGTATAGCAATTGAAGGCGAGGATAAACCAGGAGTGCTTAAAGAGATCACAACTGTAATTTCAGGATATCAGAATACAAATATAAAAGCTGTTAACATTGAAACTCAAAATTCAATTTTCCGTGGAATTATAATAGTTGAGGTGAAAAACCTTGAGCATTTGAATGTCCTGATTGATAAATTAAGAAGAATTGAGAGTGTTTACAGTGTCTCAAGATACCAGGAAAAGTGAACCTTCTACGGGTAGGATAATGGGGATTGACTTCGGAAGTAAAAGAATTGGGATCTCCATCAGCGACCCAACTTTGACAATTGCCCAAGGCTTGCTTGTTCTTGAAAACAATCCCGAATTTTTTGATAAGGTAAAAGATATTTGTTTTAAATATGATGTCAAATTAATTGTTGTCGGTTTGCCGATAAGTTTGAGTGGGAGATATTCAAGTAAGACAAATGAGGTTTTAAAATTCGTTGATAAACTTAAGTCAAAATTGAAAATTGATATCGTCAAATGGGACGAAAGATTTACCACGAAGATCGCTCAAAGGGCAAAGATTGAAATGAATCTGAAAAAGAAGAAGAGAAAAGAGAAAATCTTTGATGATATTATCTCTGCCACCTTAATTTTGCAAAGTTATCTTGATTTTTTGAAAAACAAAGAGAAATTTGATGGGGTAGAATGAAATTTAAGTTGCTTGCTTTTTTTGTAGTTTTATTATTTCTGGGCTATTTGATTTATGAATTTATCAGGATTGACAGAGAGATTGAAAATCTTAAGTATGAAAATCCGAAGATGACAGCGCTTATGAAACAACGAATGGAGGAGGCGAGGAGAGAAGGGAAATCATATCGTATAAATCAGATTTGGATACCGATTTCAAAAGTTTCTCCATATTTAATAGAAGCAGTGATTGTATCTGAAGATGCGAGTTTTTTTGACCATCAGGGGGTTGATTGGTATGAGGTTAGGGAATCAATCAAAAAAAATCTTCAGCGTGGGAGAATTGCGAGAGGTGCGAGCACCATAACGATGCAAGTTGCGAAAAATTTATTCCTTTCAACTTCAAGAGATCCATTAAGAAAGCTTGCGGAAGTTATAATCGCTTTTAGAATAGAACAAAAGCTTTCAAAGAGAAGGATTCTTGAGATTTATTTGAATATAATTGAGCTTGGTGATGAAATTTTTGGGGTTGAATCGGCTTCAAGAAAGTATTTTGGTAAATCTGCATCTGAGTTGACGATGGAGGAAGCAGCTCGGCTTGCTTCAATAATTCCAAGTCCATTGCGGTATACTCCAAATTCAAATAAAAGATTTGTTTCATGGAGAAGCAAGATAATTTTGAATAGAATGATCGCAAGGGCAAAAATAAAAGAGGGGGTATCAGATG
>NZ_CZVH01000036.1:0-16742 GCF_001458555.1 Candidatus Kryptobacter tengchongensis
TATTTGAGCTAAGCGAAGCTGTTTATAAAATTTGTAAGTTAAGGGTTAAATCAGATAGAAAGGGCAAGGAAAGCAAGTTTATTTTGTTTGGTAAAAGGATTTGGAACTTTTTCAAGCATTATTTTTCTGGACTCGCACTTGGGCTTCCAATAGCTACGCAAATTGCATTTATTGCTTTTACTGGTTATTCACTTTGGGCGTGGGTGAAGTTCAGTGAGTTGCAGGCAACGATAGTTGCTTTTGGGACGATTTTGAGTTTCATAACGACGGGTGGATTTACACAGGTTATGGGTAGGGAAGTGACATATTATTTAAGCTTGGGCAACAAGAAAACTGCGCGAGATATAGCAATTCAAATTTTTAATTATGGTGTAATTTTTACAGTTTTAGTTGCTTTACTTTTGCTTTTCCTCAACGCTAACATCAATTCTAAACTTTGCCAAAACTTCTTCCCTTGCTCTTCTTCCAAGCGTTTCACGAAGTTCGTGATCCGTTAAAAGTTTAATAACTCCCTCTGCAAGTGCTTTCGGATCCCGAGGCTTAACAATTATTCCAAACCCTTCAAGAGCTTCCCTCACACCGCCCACATCTGTTGCTACAACAGGTCTTGCGCACGCCATTGATTCAATCACAGTATATGGGAAACCCTCGGATATACTTGAAAGTATTGAGATATCCCCCTCATTGTAAATTTCACTCGGCTTTGGATGATGTCCCGCAAGTATAAATGTATCCTCAAGTCTTAACTCCTTTATCAAAAGTTGACACTTTCTTGTATAAACTGGATCAGCATCAAGAGAACCATATACAATGAACTTAACATTTGGAATTGCCTCTCTCACAATTGCGCTTGCTTTTATCATCGTTTCAATATCTTTAAGTGGCATAATCCTTGCTGCTGCAACTACCGTTGGGAATCCGCTTGTTTTTTCTGGCTTCGGTTTAGGCTTAAAAACTTCGGGGTCAACACCATTATAGATAACTTTTATTTTACCTTCGTCAACCCCAAAAATTTTTTCCCATGTCGTGTTAAATTTACACACTGGCAGGACTTTATCAGCAAGCTTATAAAGCATCTTTGAGACCAAAATTGAAAGATTTATCAAAAATTTTTTGGCAAAAAAACTTAAACTTTTCTCACTCCCAATTCCAATATATCTTTCCCTTGCGAAAACCCCGTGATCTGTCACGACAAGCGGAATCCCGCTTCTCATCTTTGCGACCACGCTCGGCAACCCGCTAAAACCAGCTGCCGTCGCATGGCTTAAATCAACCTCCGGCACATCAACATAAAGTGGCATCAGGTAATGATAAAGCCACCTCATCGCAAGTGTTAAATCATAAACAGAAGGAACCTCATCCTCCCTGAGGAACTGATTTTCTTCAAGATATTTCAAAACAACTAACCTTTTAAATTCCTGCCATACAGCGAAACTTTTAAATGTTTGCTTATAATCATATTCGCTGAAATACCTGTGCATAAGCCATATATAACCCGCACATTCTTCAGGATCAGAAAATGGATTCATAAGAGATGAAATAAACTCAATAAATATCGGGATAAATTTCCGAATGACAACCCTCTCGCTAACCTTCGTCTTTCTTATATAAATGCTTGAAAAAGGTATTTCAAAAAATATATCTTCAAAGGGCTCCTCAGAACCCCATAACGGAATTTGGCGAACTAACTTTACATTTGAAGGAAGTTTATACTTATATTCAACATAAGGCATTCCCGTTACAGCATAAATATAAAAATCAAAATCCTTTAAATTGTTCACAAGTATATCTGCCCATGTGCTCACTCCACCGCCAACAAATGGATAAGTTCCTTCAGTCTCAAAAAGAATTGCTTTTTTTCTCATTTGATTTTATGTAATAAATTATCACACTCCCTCGGAATTAAACCATACTCTTCAAATAAAATTTGAATAAATCTGCTCATAGCGTTTAATAAACCTCTCAACTGTAAATCTTTTTGCCTTTTTAACTCCATTCTCGGACAGTTTCCTCCACAGAATTTCATCATTTAAAACTTTAACAACATTTTCAGCAAGTTTAATATAGTCACCGACCTCAAATAAAAATCCACATTCAATCCCACTTTCGCTAATAAGTTCTGGGACTCCACCAACAGATGTTGCAACCACTGGAACACCTGAAGCCATAGCTTCAAGAAGTACAAAGGGTTGCCCCTCGCTTATGCTTGGCAAAACAAGAACATCCGTTATGTTAAGATAATCAATGCTGTCCGCTTCCCCGGTAAATGTTACCCTGCCGACGAGACCGAGTTCCTCAACCAATTTAAAACATTCACTCACATATTCAACATCCTGCGTTAAATCACCGATAATTAAGAAATTAACATTATTAACCTTCTCTAAAATTAAAGGCATCGCTTTTATAAATGTTTTAACATCCTTTATCCCTACTACCCTTCCGATAAAGCTAACGATTTTTCCAACTTTGCTCCCCCCAACGGTGGATTTAAAAAATTCAGGCTCAACAAAATTTTCAATAACATGAAATTTTGATCTTAAATCTTTCACCTCATCCCCCGAAATCAAACTCAACTGTTGCTCAAAATTATATCTGCAAACAGTTGTGATTACATCAGCACCAAGATAACATCTCCTTGCTATATCTTTGAAAATTTTTAAATACCCCCTTCTTTCAGTGCAAAGTTTTTCTTTCTCTTTTGAACTTTTGAAAATTTTAAAACCACATTCAACCTCATCAACTCCAAATTCAATCTCCTTCCAATACAAACCATGTTCAGTTAAAATCAAAGGTTTCATTTTCATAGATTTCATCTGCAAGCCCAAAAGTCCTGCAAATCCAGTTGACAAACTATGATAAACTTTTGCTTCGGGCACAATTTCAATCAGATCGCTAAAATCAAATCTAAACCCAAGTCCATTTAGCACATCTATTTCAACGATTGACTTAACATTTTCAGGAATTTTAAATTTAACATCCCCTTTCTCACCAGAATATAAATGAACAATTGAAAATTCAATGTGATTTAAATTCTTCACAAGTGTATGCACCCACTTTGACACACCACCAATGGCATAAGGATATGTCCCCTCAAGTATCAAACAAACATCAACCATTTTTTTTCAGATACTTTGTTAAAATTACCTCCATTCCAGATTCATGAGAAAGTATATATTCAATTTTATCCATGATTTGGCTCGCAATATAAAGACCATAACCATGATCTGCAAGAACCTCCGGATCAGGCTCTTTAACTTTTTCCGGGGCAAACTTTTCACCGAAATCTCTTATTGAAATCTCAATCTTTTCATCGTTCACCCAAACCCTTATAACGACATCACCGTCATTCCCTTTATATGAATGCTTATAGATATTTGTAAGAATTTCACTCACAACAAGTTCAACATCGCCTGCGGTTTCATCATCAATCTCATTTGATAGCAAAAAATCCTTAACCTTTGCCCTTAAATCGGAAATTTTCCCAATATCAAGCCTCTCTTTAATTTCCAGAGTCATCTATAAATTTTATTTAGTTCTATCGTTGACACATAGGGCGTGAATCCATAATATCGTGAAAGGTTCTTAACATAACTTCTTCTTTTATCATTTTCTGACAAAAAATCAAGCGTAAAAATTTTCTTACCCAAAGATTTCAAAATTTCAACCTTACTGGCATATTCCTTCTCAAACCTAACAAAGTATCTTTTCCTCTGAAAATCATATCTTGTAAAAAGCCCCTCAATCAAAAAGGCATCAACATAATTTTTTAATGTGTCAATTAAAGCCCAACCGTTGTTGGCAATGATAAATTTCCCTTTATTTTGCGCTTTCATCAGCCTTATCATATCAATCACCTTTTCCCTAAAATGCGGGAAAATTTGAACAATGTCTATCATGTCAATGAAAAAGCCATCAAAATTCTTTGATATTATTTTCGGAATAATTTGATTGAAAATTAAATCCTGCCAGATATCAGATGTTATATCAACATAAAAATGATTTTCCCAATTTGGGTTCTTTCCAATTATCAAGGAATCTGGGATAGAATAACCCCGATAGGTTTCAAATTCTGCTATGTTGATGTATGCTATTAAAATTACATCATATTCTTTAAACTTCGCTATTTCATCTGCTGTGTAATGGTCTGGGTCAAGGATTAAAAGTTCAAAACTTTCTATCTCATCTACTGATACCTTTGAATAACAAACAGCGTATTTTTTGATGTCCTCAATCTTTTTGTGTATATCGGAAGGAAAAACGAAGATAAGATAAAGTAAAAACAAAATCATTCCGAGCAAATCTCCTGCTTTAATTTATCAATCAGGTTATGCAACTCTTGAACTAACTTTATAACTTCATCGCAAGAGTTCTGGATACATTTCTGCTCTATTTGAGATGAGATTTCTGTAATCCTCGGGAAGCCATATGATCCACCAGAACCTTTAAGTTGATGTGCGTATAGTTTAACTAAATCAAAATTTTTTAATTCAATTGCCTCCATCATTTGCTTTGCTTTCTTTTCTGCGATACTTAAAAAAATTTTCTGCAAGTTTTTTAAGTTAAAATCATCCGATGTAGCGCTCATGTGTGAAAAACTTTATTTTTTATAAAGTTAAAAAAACAGCCTAAAATTTCAAATAAGTTAAAAATTCGATCTTACCCCCGCTTGCAATTCTATACCACCATCATAATACCTTTTTTGAAACCCTGAAGAAACCTTGCACTCACTGTAAAGTGATATAAATCACATAAAACTCTTTGGGAAATTTCTAACTTATAACAGTTTTTTTTAACTTATGATAAAAACAAAAAACGGAGGGTGCTATGGCTAAGAGAATTATCCTCATCGTTTTAGTTTTTATTTCTATGCTCTCAATCCTAAATTCTCAAGTTTCCCAAGTATTTACAGTATATCAGAGAGAGCCCAACCTTGAAGATTTTTACCATGCCAGGGTAAAATATGATGCACAGGGAAATATCTATGTTCTGAGTTACGACGGGAGAAGATTTTATACAACGAATAATAAAAACGGGTATTTCGGTCCATTTAAACCAATTGCTCGCGCTCACACCCAAATCCCAGATTTCAATTTCTTTACTTATCTTGCAGATAGATACGATTTTGCTGTTGACACATCTGATGTAATCCATATAGCATTTGCATCTTTTAAAGCGGGTTTTGGATATGGCGATTCAGATAGAGTGTATATGTTTTATACAAACTCTCAAGTTGATACTGTTTATTATTTGGGTACAACTGCCTTACCAATTTCTGGTTATATTTCGCCTTATTATTTTCAAGTTAATGTAATTAGAACAACAGATGCTCAAATCGTTGTCAATTTCCTTCACTATTTTCCGTTTTATACTGTAATTAAATGGACTCAACTTGTTAATCCTTCAGCAAATAACATTACACCTAAAACTATACAGATTAATCTGCCAAATTCTGCCAACCCATTTGCCGGACCTTCTGTTATCCCATTTGCAAATAAAAATCTTTTCGTTAACCTAATTTACAGAGCTCATGATAATCTTTACCCCTATGATACTCTTTATGTTGAAAATTTTCTCTTAAAATATGACATCAATGGTCAAAGACAAATAATATCCCATAGCACTTCTTCAACTCCAGTTCTTCCCGTAGAAATCCCTTTGCATATGGCTGACTATAACGATAGTTACAAGACCATTGCAAAATTTCAAATATCATTAACTCAAAATGGATTGATGCCAATGACATCTCCTCTTGACAATTCAATTTTCACACTTGATAGAGATAACAAACTGCATGTTTTAAAAATTGGTTCGGGTTATGGGTATTATCTATTTCAAAATCTTCCCATCTCTGACCTTTCAGGCTATTCACTATATCACCCAATTGACCAATCAATCTTCCCCTCAAATCTTACTAATCCCACCTCTGGTGTATTGAAATATAGTAGTATAGATGCATTAAACTCAAACGATGCTGTAATTTTATTTAATTATCCCGAATATTTAGTCAGGCAGAAACAGGGCAATTTTATTTATAAATATCTTATCCCCTACTCCGAGATTAAATTTTCTGGTCCTAAGCAATACAAGGCTCTCAATCTTGTCAAGCATGATAACAAACTTCACTTGTTTAACACGGCAAGATATGAATTATTGAACGATTCAACAGGAGTTATATATCTATTTGAGATAAGGGAAACAAACAACGAATTTTTAACTGAATTTGATACGGCAGATATTAAAAAGATTTATCTACCTGGACATATCGGATTAAGACCAAGATTTTCATCATGGATATATCCCATTGCTAGAGTTGATAAAAACAATCAAATTCACTTGCTTATTTTTAAAGTTTTATCCCATGGTAACACCGATTTGGGGCAATGGTATTATTACAAATTAACATCAAACCTCCAACTTGAAGGAGGTTACAGTGTTATGCCAGATACGATTCCGCAAGGGACATATATAGACTTTGACATTGATGACAATGGAATTGCTCATGTTGTGTATGTGAAGTATGAAAATAATACCGGAATTATCTACTATACAAATAATTCATCTGGAACCTTTGCTCCTCCAATCAATACTGGTGGGACGCTTTCTATATCGGGCACCAATTGGGTTAGAATAAAGTCAACAAATAATGGGAATGTATATATAATCTACCTTAATTATGTCAGCGGTGTTAACTTTGTTTATGGGAACTTAAATGGTTTTTCAAATCCGAAAGGATTATTTATCTCAGGAAATTTAGACATTGGAGGTGGCAGAACTGATATTGCGTTTGAGGTTGATAAAAATGGAAATATGCATTGCTTTGAAAAATCTTACTGGCTAAACTATTCAAAAGATCTTTTATCCTATAAATATAAGCTTGTCCGCGACTCTGTGATCTCAATACCCACATCAGCAGGGTTATACACAAACCTTGATAGCCCGCAGTTTGTTTCAATCCTCAGAGATAGAGATAGGAACATCCATGTGCTTGGAATTACAAAAACTCAAAAAATTTATCATATTAATTCGCTTGATAATTTCCAAAGCGTTCGGACATACAACCTTTCTGATTTTGGAATAACTAATTTCACACGTCAAGGCGAGATATTCTGGGATGATTTTAAACCGTTTGCTTATGAAGATTTGAAGAGAATTTATTTTATTGCCGGAGAAGCGCTTAGATATTATTTGATAGGTTGGATTCCAGATGCAATAACAGGTGTTAAAAAAGATGAAAATATAACTCCAAGTAAATTTGCTCTATATCAGAACTATCCTAATCCATTTAATCCTGCGACGAAGATAGAGTTTGAAATACCACAGAAGGAACATGTTAAGCTAACAATTTATGATATTCTTGGCAGAGAGGTCATGAAGGTATTTGAGGATGAGATTTCTGCTGGGAGGTACAGTATTAGTGTGGATATGAGTGGATATCCAAGCGGGGTTTATTTCTATCGTCTTGAGGCGGGCAAGTTTGTAAGTGTTAAGAAGATGATGTTGATAAAGTAATTCTTCAGAGCCGGGCGCAAAAGCGCCCGGCTCTTTAATTTTAAGAGTAAATCTCGCTCTCATCAAAAAGATTATCATCAACAGTTAAAATCCTTGCTAAAAAGATTATAATTGTAATTAAAGCAAGCGGAATAAGGGCAAGAAGAAGAAAGTTAATAATTTTCCTCACCTGGACTCACTTTTTTTATTTTTTATGTACTGATAGGCTTTATTTAAAACATTGATACTATTTTTATGCTTGATATATTTTAGTGCCTCATCAATAGTAACCCAAGCGTAATCTTCATGCTCATAAGATAATTTCACATCCTTTTGCTCTGTTTTGGCGAGATAATAATTTACAGTTTTATAAACTAAATTTCCTTTCAATCTGTAGTAATATCCAACCCCTTCTTTAAAACCCTCAATTATTTCTATTTGGTCAATTCCTGTTTCTTCAGCGATTTCCCTTTTAACTGTTTCAATTTCACTTTCTCCTTTTTCAACATTACCTTTCGGAAAATCCCAATGCCCAAGTCCATATTTTAAAATTAAAAATTTATACTCCCCTCCTTCCTCTCTATAAACAACTGCACCTGCCGAATGTTCACGAAGCAATTTCTTCTTTCAAATTATTTTTTATCTAACTAAATTTGTCAAAAAAATTTCAAATTCACAAAAAATGAACACTTTTGAAAGGATTTTGATAACGCGCCTTCGGTTTATAGGTGATGTCGTGCTAACAACCCCTGTTATAAGAGCGGTGCGAAACAAATTCACTAACTCATACATCGCTTACCTTGCTGATAAAAACGCAATCTCACTTCTTGAAAATAATCCATATCTTGATGAGCTGATACCGTTTGATTTCTCTTGGGGCATGAAGGAACAAATTAAATTTATCAAGGAATTAAGGGCGAAAAAATTTGACCTTGTAATTGATTTATTTGGAAACCCAAGAAGCGCAATTCTAACTTTTTTAAGCGGGGCGAGAACGAGAATTGGTGGAGAATTTGGATGGCGAAAATATCTTTATACCCACCTGATACCAAAAAGCGCCGAAAGAAAAAATGCGATAAAATTTCACCTTGATTATCTGAAGCCAATTGGGATTACATTTAACGAGCCTTTATCTGAAATTGACATTAAAACTGAAATCTTTCTTACAGATGAAGAAAGAAAATGGGCAATTAATTATCTAAAGGGGAAAGGGATTGACTTAAATAGAAAAACTGTTGGAATCCATCCCGGGGCAACATGGCCTGCCAAAATGTGGCTGAAGGAAAATTTCGCAATGCTTGCGGATAAAATCTCATCAAAACTTAATGCTAATGTAATCATCACTCATTCAAAAGAGGAAACAGAGTTAGCAATTGAAGTTTTCAACCTCACCAATAAAAGAAATATAACACTGCTTGACTCGCTTAATTTACGGGAACTTGCAAGTGTTTTATCTATGCTTGATCTATATATTTCAAATGATTGTGGACCTATGCATATTGCTGTTGCTGTTGGAACGAAAACAATTGGGATTTTTGGACCAGGAGAGGAAGATATATGGTTCCCATACCCCGAAAGCAAAGGCTATAAAGCTTTAAGGGTAGATGTTGAATGTCACCCCTGCCATCTTGATTTCTGCAATAGAAAGGGAGATGATTATATGAAATGCATGAAATTATTAACGGTTGATATGGTTTTCAATGAGGTGGTAAGATTAATTAAAAGGGGCTGAGAAATTCAGCCCCTTTTAATCATACGACAAATTTAATTCCCGCTTCAATTGCTTTTCTGTTTATCTCGTTTAATTCTTTTCTCTTAACAGTTAAATCAAGTGCGTCAAATATACTTTCCTTTGTTAGGATCCCTGTATAACCGATATATGCTCCGATCATAACCATATTTGCAGCTTTCGTTGAGCCAAGGTCATCCGCAATTTTAGTTGCTGGCACAGGGACAATTTCAACATCTTTTCTTGATGGCTCAATATCAATCAATGAATTATCATAAAATATGACTCCACCGGGTTTAACAGTTGGTTCAAATTTTTCAAGTGAAGGTCTATTCATTGCTATTAATACAGTTGGAATTGAGACAAGGGGCGAGGCGATCTCAGTTTCAGAGATATTAACATGACAATTTGCCGTCCCGCCTCTCATTTCAGGTCCATAAGATGGAAGCCAGGAGACATGATATTCCTCAAGCATTCCCGCCTGAGCAAGCACAAGCCCGAGCAAAAGTATCCCTTGACCACCAAAACCTGCAACTTTGATCTTTGGATTTTTATATTTTTCAGCAATTCTGTTTCTTTGATATTTTTTCACCCCCACGATCGTCTCACCATCAATGCCGATTGCTTTTTTGATTTCCTCAGGCGTTAAAATTTTCTTTTCAAACTTTACAGGTTCAACTTTATCTGAAATATCTTTAAAGACGCCAAGAGGGAAATATTTGGTCATAACTTCATTAATCCACTTTTCCGCGTCTGGTGGATTCATCCCCCAGCCAGTTGGGCAAGCGGAGAGCGCCTCAACAAAAGCAAATCCCTTGTTTTCAATTTGAATTTGAATTGCTTTTCTTACTGCTTTTCTCGCTTTTGCCATATTTTTTGCATCTGTTAAAGCAACCCGTTCAACATATACAGGTGCTTCAAGCGTTGCAATCAGCTCAGCCATCCTCAATGGATAACCTTCATTGTGAATATTCCTTCCACGAGGCGTCGTTGTCGTTTTCATCCCTGGCAATGTCGTTGGAGCCATTTGACCACCTGTCATCCCGTAAATTGCGTTATTAACGAAGAAAACAGTTATATGCTCACCACGATTTGCTGCGTGTAAAATCTCATTTCCACCTATTGCTGCAAGATCACCATCACCTTGGTAGCTTATAACTATGCTATGTGGGTGAACCCTTTTAATTCCCGTAGCAACCGCTGGAGCTCTACCATGCGCTACTTGAATATGTCCAGTATCAAAGTAGTAATAAAGGAAAACAGAACAACCAACTGGGTTAATGATTATAACTCTATCTTGAATTCCAAAATCTTCAATTGCCTCAGCTATAAGTTTATGAAGTTTCCCATGACCGCATCCAGGACAATAGTGAGTGTTTATTTTATCTGCATCCGGTTTTCTTGTGAAAACATCATAAAAAGTGCTGGGTTTTTTAAGTATTGTTGGCGTTGCCATTTTCTCACCTCACTTTTGATGTTCAATTTCTTTTTCAATCTCTTCAAAAATAGATTTAACTTGCTCAACTATTTCCTCAGCTGATGGCACCATTCCACCGCATCTTCCATAAAACCTAACCTCACGCATCCCATTCAAAGCAAGCTTAACATCATCAACCATTTGCCCAGTGCTTAACTCAACTACGAAAAAGAGCTGTGTAGTTTTTGCAAGCTCTCTAATTTTTTCCTCTGGGAACGGGAAAAGAGTAATCGGTCTTAACAATCCAACTTTATATCCATCCTCCCTCATTATATCAACGACGCTCTTCAAAATTCTTGAAACAATCCCATATCCAATAAGAATCACATCAGCATCATTAGTTTTATATGCTTCGTATCTGACTTCTTCTTTTTTAATTCGTTCGTATTTCTCCTTAAGCCTCAGGTTATGCTGTTCAAGTTCCTCTGGTGCAAGATAAATGGATGTTATAAGGTTATGTCTTGTCTCAGCAGTCCCGTCAACGCACCATGATTTATCAATCTCTGGAATTTTCGGCTCTGGAAATTCAACTGGTTCCACCATTTGACCTATAAATCCATCAGCAAGGACATACACAGGGTTTCTATATTTTTCGGCGAGGTCAAAAGCAAGATAAGTTAAGTCACACATTTCTTGAACTGAGTTCGGGGCAAGGACGATAACCTTATAATTTCCATGTCCTCCACCTTTAACCACCTGGTAATAATCTCCTTGCTCTGGTGCTATATTTCCAAGCCCAGGACCACCCCTCATCACATCAACTATAACCATTGGAAGTTCTGCGCCAGCTGCATATGAAATACCCTCTTGCATTAAGCTTATTCCCGGGCTTGATGACGCTGTCATTGCTCTAATGCCACCGCTTGAAGCACCAAATAACATATTAATTGCCGCAACCTCACTTTCTGCCTGGATAAAAACCCCTCCAACCTCAGGCATTAGAAGTGCAGCAGCTTCAGCAATTTCACTTGCTGGCGTAATTGGATATCCGAAAAATGCTCTACATCCAGCTAAAATTGCCCCCCTTACAACAGCTTCATTTCCTTTCATTAATTGTTTTGGCATTTTTAAAAGATCATTTGTTTTTTCTGCTAATGTTTTTAGCAGTTTAAATTAAATAAAGCGTTTTTTACGCCTTGCTTAATTAAATGAGGCTAAAATCTCCTCATCAATAACTGCACCACGTTTATAAACTGTTATAGCACCAGGTTCCGGGCAAGCGTAAAAACAAACACCGCAACCCGTACAACCATCTCCAACATATTCAGCATAGTGATAACCACGCGAATTGAACTTATCTGAAACCTTCAAAACATTAACTGGACATGTTTCAATGCAAAGAGTGCATCCTTTGCATTGTTCCTTGTTAATTTTAATAAAAGCTTTTTGAAGTGTTACTTGCATTTCTCCTCCACTTTCATTTTAAATCCAAAGGTCAATTTCGTATTCTTTCCGCTGGGAAAGATGAATGTTTTCTTTTGCCTTGTTTAAAATTTCCTTTATAGTTTCAACCTCCTCAACTATTCTATCCAGCTCCTCCCCAATCAACTCCACATAAATTTTCCTATCTCTTTTCTTGCTCATATCTATAACATAAGCCCATATCTCGTCAGTTTTTCTCTCAATTTCCCCAAGCCTTTTTATCGCTTGATTTATTAAAAGCATCACCTCTTCCTTTGAAGTTCTTCGGAAGTATTTTTTTACCCGCTGAATACGCTCTGTGATGTTAAAGTTCCTCATGAATGAATCCAAAATTTTATTTTCTCACTTAATATACCTTCATTTTAACTAAAATGCAAACTCTATGCCAGAGGAAATTTTATTTTAATTTAAGCAAAAATAAGCCTGAAAACTTCGGATTGTTCAAAAATGACACACCTTCAAATTTATCTGCACAAAATTTTTATCAAAATTTCAAGTCTTCCCGACCCAATTTTGTAAAGTATGACTTTTGAAATTAACAGAATGAATTGTAAATTAATTTAAAAAATTAAAGTGTGGCAGAAGAAATTATGATCAACGAAAGGATAAAGAATCAGATATTGCGTTCTCTGGCTTCCGGCTCAAAAACTTTCTGGGAAATAGTCAACAGACAGGACGGGACTTTAAAAGAGCTTTATCAAACCCTGAATAAACTTATAAAAGATAATATCATAAAAAGGGACGGCGAAAAATTTTATCTCAATAATCAAACCTCTTTAAAATTCTACCCAGATCCCCGATGTGAGCATTGTCGTGGTGGAATAGAGATAAAAGGCGAATATCAGAAAATTTTTGAAACTTATAAGAACATAGTTAAGAATCGCCCATTACCATCAATTGAATATGATCAAGGTTTCATAAGTGCTGAAGATGCAATGAGACGGGCTATTTTTATGTATGAAAGAGGAGATATTGAAAATAAAGCGGTTTTCATTCTCGGAGATGACGACCTCGTAAGCATAGCCATTGGTTTACTCGGTGTTTCCAGAAAAATCACCGTTCTTGAAATTGACAAAAGGTTAACCGACTTTATAAATGATGTCTCAAAAGAATACAACCTTAACATAAAAACTATAACGCACGATGTCCTTGATTCCTTTCCCAAAAAAGAGATGAACAAATATGATACATTCTTAACAGATCCTGTTGAAACTTTGGAAGGTTTCATTCTCTTTACATATCGTTGTATGCAAGCGCTCAAAAAGAGAAACTCCGCTGGATACTTTGGGCTAACACATATTGAAGCAAACCTTGAAAAATGGTATCACATTCAAAAATTTATACTTTCAACTGGAATGGTCATAACCGACATAATTCGTGATTTCTCTTACTACCCCGAAGATGAAAATCAATGGGTTGAAAACTATAATCATTACCTGATCAATAAAAAGCTTAAAATCGGGATACCAAATACAAACTGGTTTAGATCATCTTTCTTTAGAGTTGAGGCGTACGATAAAATTAAACTTAAAAAACACCCCCGCTTAAAATCTACCTACAAACTCTATGTTGATGACGAAGCTTGGTGCACGGTTGAAAATAAGAACTGGAAATAAAGTTAAAAAATATACGATGAAATTTTTGGCAGATGCCTTTTCTCTATCTTGATTTTTAATGTTAGGTAATTATCAGTATCATATTTCACATCAAGGACTTCTCCAAATTTGTAGATAAGCGATATCGCCTCGGAATTTGAAATTTCAACTTTTCCTGTTATTTCAACATAATGATCGTCTATCATCTGGGAAATTTTTTCCTTCAATGTATGAATGTTAACCCCACGGGATGCAGATATGAAAATCGCGTCTTTATATTCATTTGCAAGGGAGTAGATTAAACTTCTATCCTGCAATTTATCAATTTTGTTGAAGGCAAGGATTGTCGGCTTGTCAAGTGAGTTAAGTTCCTCAAGCGTTTCTTCAACAACTTTTATCTGTTCCCTAAAATTCGGCGCTGATATATCAACGACATGAATCAAAATATCAGCTTCAACAACTTCATCAAGCGTTGATTTAAAGGAAGCAATGAGATGATGTGGAAGTTTTCTTATAAATCCAACCGTATCGGTCAGAAGAATTTTCCTTGTCGGAGAAAGCCTAACCACACGTGTGGTTGCATCCAAAGTTGCAAAGAGTTTATCCTCAACATAGGCATTTGCATCAGCTAATGCATTTAAAAGTGTAGATTTTCCAGCGTTTGTATAACCAACAAGCGCAACTCTAAATATATCTCGCCTGCCTTTTCTTTGAATTTTTCTCTGATTGTCAATTTCGCTGAGTTTTCTTCTCAAAATCGCAATTTTCCTTTTAACAAGTCGTCTATCTGTTTCAAGTTGCGTTTCGCCAGGTCCTTTCGTTCCGATACCACCATATTGCTTTGAAAGATGTCTCCATTTACCTGTCAACCTCGGCAAAAGATATTCAAGTTGTGCAAGTTCAACCTGTATCTTCGCCGGGGCTGTCCTCGCATGAGATGCAAATATATCAAGTATAAGGGTTGTTCTGTCTATAACTTTACAATTGATCACATCCTCAAGATTTCTGATTTGAACACCAGATAAATCATCATCAAAAATCACAACATCAATTTTTTCCTCCCCGACGATTTTTGCTATCTGTTCAGCTTTCCCCCTGCCGATGAAAAAAGCTGGATCTGGTTTTTCTCTTTCCTGATAAATTCTACAAATAACATCAGCCCCAGCTGTATCAGCAAGAAGTTCAAGCTCATCAAGATATTCATCCACCTGAGCTTTGGTCTGATGCGGGAAAATTACACCAACTACAATTGCTCTTTCTCGCTCCCTCGTATAAATTGACAAATCTGTTGTCCTTTCCTGACTTTATTTTCGTTCTTCATACTATAATTTAAAACACATCACCAAAAAATCAAGTTCATTTTTACTCAAAACCAAGCGAAAACTGGAATATGGTCGGACCCCAGAACAAGCCTTCTCGTTTTACACCCTTTAAAATAAAGCTCTTCCCAGCAATCATCCTCAATGCCCCAACTGGTGTATCAAAACCAATCTCAATCCCTATCCCCTGTCTTAAATCTTTCCACCTCACCGCTTCAAACTTTTCCCAAGCCGAACCAACATCGTAACGCAATGAAATAAAATTTTCAAAGATAATTTTAACTGGATTCTTAAACCTTGCCTCCACCCCACCAAGGATAACCTGTCTCCCGTAGTTTTCATCTTCCCTCATCCCAGCGAAAGAATTTAATCCAGTGATTGAACCAATGAAAAACTGCTGAGATAATGGGGTTGATTCATCACACAAGCCAAACAAAAATTTAAGTTTCAAAACTCCATATTTGAAATAAGTGTTGTAATTCTCATACGAAAAGAAAATTTTTGAATACGCTACATCAGAGCCTAAGAACTTTTGCGACATCTCGTAATAGGCATTCATATAAACGCCACGATTGGGAAAATAAATTTTGTCCCTTGAATCAACATTTATGCTTAACTGTAATTTTGCAAGTAAATTTTCTCCCTCTTTAAACTCAACCCTTGAAACATTCTTTGCAAGTGCCTTCTCCACTTGATACTTTAACAATGTATTTCCAATTTTCTCAAATTGTCCCCCGGCGGATAATTCAAATCCAGCGTAAGAAAATTTAATCTCACCTTCATTTTTCAAAGAAAAACCTCCATCGCCCAAAATTCTTCTATAAGTATAAATCTTCCTTTCAGAATAATAGAAACTAAGTTTGTAGGTCAAGATTGTTTTGAACAATCGGTCAACTTTATATTCAAGTTTCAAAAGCGAATTTCTCATCCCGCCTTGAAATGTCAATCCAAAATCATCATTAAAGCCGAATGTATTTTCATTCCTGAAGTCGGAAAAAATCTGCCCACCACGTTCATTGTCAATTCTAATCCCAATTCTCAAAAACTGTGAAGATGTTTCTTGAAGATAGAGTTCAACCTTAACACTATCGTCAACCCTATAGTCAACCCTTATCTGCGAGAAAAGATTCGTAACCCATAGATTCCGCAATGTCTCCATCAACTTATTTTCGGTTAGAATTTCACCTGTTCCAAACTTAACATCACGAAAAATGACAAAATTTTTAGTTCTATTATTACCATAAACCTTTACCTCGGAAACATAGCCATCATTTAAATAAATGTTAATTTCACAGGTCAGGCTATCAAATTTCACACTTCTAATTTTTACAAACGGATAACCCGAAGCGTGGAAAACATGCAAAATTTTTCGTGAAATCTCATAAACATTCTTCTCAGAGAAATAAATGTCTCCGCTTGGATAAAAAACAAAGCAAGTATCCACAACCTCAACTGAACCCAAAACCTCGTCTGAAAACTTTGAAAAATCTATCTGGAAATTACCCATTGATTGAGGGTGAATAACCACTTTTTTAATTTTTGGGTTCAACTCCGTCTGGATTACAATCTCAGCAAAGCTTGAATCTTTATAAACTTCAACTTCAATTTTTTTATATTCACCCTGGGATAATTGACCATACAAAAACCTCACAATATCCCTGTCGTTAATTTCACTTTTATTTAATGTCATCGCTGGGATTACCGCTATACAA
>NZ_CZVH01000037.1:0-16684 GCF_001458555.1 Candidatus Kryptobacter tengchongensis
ACCGAATCTAAATTCTTTTGCAAATGTTTCATTTTTATCAGAATAACCTATCCAAACGAGCCCAACTGGTTTTGTTGGTGTTGCCCCTGTTGGACCTGCTATCCCGGTGGTTGATATTCCGATATCAGCTCCAGAAATTTTTCTAACACCTTCAGCCATTGCTTCTGCAACTTCGCGGCTTACAGCGCCGTAAATTTTTATAAGTTCTTCGGGAACGCCAAGTATTTGAATTTTTGCCTCGTTGCTATATGCAACAATTCCACGCTCAAAGTATCTTGAACTTCCCGGTATGTTTGTGATCCTATCTGCGATCAACCCACCTGTGCATGATTCAGCAACGGCAAGTTTCAAGCCTTTTTGAGCTAATAGTTTGCCGACAACTTCTTCAAGTTCCTCATCGTCAACGCCATAAATATATTTCCCGATTTTGGTTTTGATTTTCTCTTCAGCCTCATTGATAATCTTTTCAGCTTCGCTTGAATTCTTTGCTTTAACTGTTATTCTGATTTTAACTCCAAGAGCTGATGGTAAAAACGCAACTTTACAGAATTTCTCAATTTCTGCAACCGTATCTTTTAATTTTTCATAAAGATGTGATTCGGGATAATCGGCTTGAAAATAAACAAAGAGCATCGCAAATGGCGCTTGAAATTTTAAGAAGAAAATTACTTGGAATTGAAATATGAAAATAAGAACATTCATCGCAATTGATGTCCCTGAAAAAATTAAAGATGAAATTTTTGAACTTGAAAAGGAACTTATGAAATCAGCAGGTGAGGGAGTTAAATGGGAAGAAAAAGAAAAATTTCATATAACTTTGAAATTTCTTGGCGATGTAAACGAAGAAGCAATTGATTTAATTTATGATACCTTGAACGAAAGACTAAACGGTTTTGGGAATTTTTCAGTTATTTATAAAGGATTAGGATGTTTCCCTGATATGAAACATCCGAGAGTTATATGGATCGGCTGTGAGGACCCAAGCGGGAAACTCTTTGAACTTCAAAAAATAGTTGAGGAAAAAATGAATGAACTTGGATTTGAAAAAGAAGACAAAGAGTATCACCCACACATAACGCTTGGCAGAGTTAAAAATCCAAAGAACATATCTGGCTTGATTAAAAAGATGGAAAGTATTAATTTTGAAACAAGGACAGGTGAAGTTGCGGAAGTTCTTATAATGAAAAGCGACCTTAAACCGACGGGTTCAGTTTATACGGTTTTAAGAAAAATTAAACTATAAAAGGAGTGATTTAAAATGGCGGTTGACAGAAATGAAAAGTTAAAAATACTTCAAACAACGATCCAACAAATTGAGAAGGAATATGGTAAGGGAGCTATAATGCGTCTGGGCGAAGGTCCAATTGCAAGAGTTGAAGCGATTCCAACTGGCTCAATCTCACTTGATGCAGCAATTGGAATCGGTGGGGTTCCGAGAGGGAGAATAACCGAAATTTTTGGTCCCGAAGCGTCCGGTAAGACAACCCTCTGTCTTCACATAATTGCCGAAGCTCAAAAAAGAGGCGGACTTGCTGCATTTATTGATGCTGAACATGCACTTGATTTAAACTATGCCAAACGACTTGGCGTTGATGTAAGCAACCTGCTCCTTTCTCAGCCTGAATTCGGAGAACAGGCTCTTGAAATAGTTGAAGCACTCGTAAGAAGTGGTGCAATTGATGTTGTTGTGATTGATTCGGTTGCTGCTCTTGTCCCAAGAGCTGAAGTTGAAGGCGAAATGGGAGACGCAACAATGGGTGCACAGGCACGGCTTATGTCCCAGGCTTTAAGAAAACTTGCATCAGCTATCAGTAAATCCAATACAAGTGTTATCTTCACAAATCAACTCAGAAGTAAAATCGGGGTTATGTTTGGAAATCCAGAGACGACAACAGGTGGATATGCCTTGAAGTTTTATGCAGCGGTTCGCCTTGATATAAGAAAAGTTGATGTGATAAAAGAAGGACAAGAGATAATCGGGAATCGGGTCAGAGTTAGAGTTGTGAAAAATAAAGTTGCTCCGCCGTTTAAAGAGGCAGAATTTGACATAATTTACAATGAAGGGATTTCAAAAATTAACGATTTACTTGACACCGCCGTTAACCTTGGGATAATTCAAAAAAGCGGTTCATGGTATTCATATAAAGATGAACGAATTGGACAAGGAAGAGATGCTGTTAAAAAATTCTTCACCGAAAATGAAAACATTTTAAAGGAAGTTGAATATCTTGTGCGGGAAAAACTTGGACTTTTGCCCGAATCAACCGAACAAAAATTAACTGAATCAGAGGAAGTTGCCGAAGAAACACAACCAGAGCCAAAATCAGGAAGAAAGAGGTAAAGTAAAAGTTTAAAAGATGCCCATCGTAATAGGTTTAAAACGAAAAAAAAGAACAAAAGAATGGTACTTTATTTACCTGAACGATGGGCGTGAGATTTTATCCTACATTGACTTCATCATCAAATTCAAAATCAAAACTGGAAAACAACTAACGGAAGAACAAATCGCAGAAATTAAATCCTCATCTGAATTAATTTCTGCTAAAGAGACCGCATATAAATTTTTAAGCCATAAACCAAGGACACAAAAAGAGGTTGAAGAACGACTTAGGCAAAAGGGATTTGATAAAAATGTGATTTCAAAAGTGGTTCAGGAGATAAAAAATTATGGTTTTATAAATGATCTTGAATATGCAAGAAATTTTGTTTTTGATCGTATTAAGTCAAAAACACTTGGCAAAGTTGCTCTTAAACAAGCATTGCTTGCAAAGGGAATTTCAAACGACATCATTGAACAAGTTTTATCAGAAAGAGAGAATATAGTTGATGAATTTGAAATAGCTCTTGAACTCGCAAATCAAAAATTAAAACAGATAAAATCATCAAAGAAGAAAAAAAGAGCAAAAAACGAACAGAAAAGGAAAATCTACGAATTTCTGGCAAGGCGTGGATTTAGCTGGGATGTTATAAATCGGGTGATGAGAGAAATTTTTAATGATCTTGAATTTGAAAATTAACGAGAACAAAAATATGAACGAGAAAATATCATTCAGACGGGGAGTTCTTGTTTTCATCGGCATACCGACGCTTGTGCTTTTAATTGTGTGGATTGCTTCAATCGCTATCCATATTTCACTCATTGTGATTTTGTCAATTTTTCTATCAGTTGCGCTAAACCCATTGGTAATATATTTTGAAAGTCTGGGATTAAAGAGAACCGTGGCTATAATGGTTGTATTTGCAAGCTTATTACTTATGCTTATTTTTACGATCATCTTTCTAATCCCCACATTCACGAACCAACTTAAAACACTCGCCGAGCAACTTCAAAAAGTTCCACTTGATGTTATAATTGCCAGCGCAATTCAAAATCTCAAGGAGAAAATCCCAATCCTCAAAGGGCTTGACCTTGAACATAAAGCTAAAGCTCTAGTTGCGGAGTATTCAATTAAAGCAGCTCAAGCGTTAACTTCAGCTATAACAACTATATTTGAACTTTTACTTGCTCCATTTGTTGCATTTTTCATTCTGAAAGATGGGGAAAGATTTAAGAAGAAAATCATAAGAGCAATACCAAACAAATACTTTGAAATGGGATTAAATGTCCTTGATAAGATTGAAGCACAGATAACTGGCTATATTCGTGGACTCGTTCTTGAAGCAACCGCTCTTGGGATTATGTCTGCGATTGGTTCTGCAATTCTCGGGATTAAGTTTGCGTTTGTGATTGGTTTGATCGCTGGAATTGCAAGTTTTGTCCCTTATCTTGGTGCTTTCGTTGGTGCTGTTCCAGCTTTGTTAATTTCAGTCGTCCAGTTTGGGGACGGGAGAATGATACTCCCACTGGTCATAATGTTTGTAATAGTCCACTTAATTGATGACCTCGTGGTTCAACCACTTGTTTATTCACATTCCGTCGGGATGCATCCCGTTGAGGTTGTCTTTGTGCTTTTGATCTTTGGAGAACTGTTCGGATTATTTGGAATGCTTATCGCAATTCCTATTGAGGCGATTATAAAAGTTTCCATAAGGGAGATATACTGGGGTTTAACACACTATAAAATCACAAGCACGAAATATGAAAGTTTTGAAACTGCCCGAACTTGACAATGAATTCATCGCTCGGCAGTTGAAAGCTTTGAGATTATCTACTGATAAAAAAATCGCCGAAATAGCCGAAGCAACAGGATATGCACCTTCGTATATTTCCTTGATTGAAAACGGCAAGAGAAGTCTCAATTATAAAATTTTAAGAAGAATTCTGCTTTATGGATTTGACGAAACATTATCAAGTTTTTTCTCAAAAATCCTTGACGATGAAGGCACATTCTCTGAGAATGCGTCCATTCCACGAATTTACAAATCCCCCTTTAAACTTTACAATGAAGATAAAACGGTTACAATTCAAATTTTGATACCAACGGATGCATCCCGAGGGATTGAACTTGTCAAAGTTACGCTTTCCGAAGGCTCAACATTTGATGAAGAATTTACGGTTGATTTTAAAATTCAAGGAACAGTTTTAAATGGAGCGATTGAGATCCAGCTCCATGAGCAAAAATTTAAAGTTTTACAAAATGAAAGTTTTTCCATTTCCATAAAAACGAGCTCTCAACAAAATAATTCTCTTTGGAATCTCAAAATTTCAAACTCATCAAGAGACACATCAGAAATTCTTCTACTTTTCACCCCACCCGTGTTTTAACTTACCTTGCAGGGTTTGGTATGACAATCAAACTTTCGTTTCCATCTAAATCAACAGATTGAATCCCAAATATAAAGTTATCTTTTGAAACATTTTTCAATGTAAACTCATTAACTTTACCAACGAAAATTTTCTTTTCCCACACTGGCGATGTCGTTTCCCTGATACAAATGTTATAACCAGCGAGGTCTTCTTCATCGCTCAATTCCCATTTTAAAGTTGTATCATACTCAAGCTCGCTGACCTTTATAATTGGATTCTGCGGTGGAAGCGGGGCATTTGCAAGATGATAAATAGCTACTGCATTTACCCTTGCGACATTTGCACAGTATTCATAATCAACAAACTCGGGAATATCCCCATACTTTATCCCTTTCTCAATCCTAACATTTTGATGTTGTCTGGTGTAATTTTCATTCATTTCACTTATCCTTATCGCAGGAAAACCTTGCTCATTAAAAGATATATGGTCACCACCACGCAAAAATCTATCCCGTCTGAAAATTAATTTAACTTTAAAGTTGTCAAGATATCTTTCCGCAACATCCTTTATATATCTTGCAAGCTGTCTTGAAGGTGAATCATTTTCAAGTCCGGTTTGTGCAATTAATCGCAGTGTATTTTCATCTCTTATAAGCGGTAATCCCTCTGAAAAGATTCTAACTTGCGTGTTATCTATAATTCCATTTCCACCTTCTATATTACCAATTATGTCATTATTTAAAACCCCGAGGATTACAATTCCAGAATCTTTAAGTTTTTTTGCAAGATGTCTGCTCCCAAGCAAACCTTGTTCTTCGCCCGCAAAAAGAACAAACATTATCGTAAAATCAAACTCATATTTGCTTAAAACTCTAGCAAGTTCAAGCACCGCAGCTGTTCCACTTCCATCATCATTTGCCCCGGGGGCGAAACCCGTTGAATCAAGTACATCTCCAGCTCTTGAATCATAATGAGCACTTACAATATAAACCTTATCCTTGTAAACTTTCCCTGGGAGCGTAGCAACCACATTCACCATTTTAGTTGGTTTAGGAACCCTTGGACCTGGTGGAGCAATAAACTCATCAAATTCAACCTTTAACTTTCCACCGCTTTCTTTGCTGTATCTTTCAAGTTCTGATTTGATCCACCTGCGAGCTGCACCAATACCCCGAGCTGGACTGACTGTATCTGAAAGCGAATGGCGAGTGTGAAAACTTACAAGTTTTTCAATCTTCTTTTTGATGCTGTCTGGAGAAATTTTTTCAATTATCTCAACCACATTTGGATTGCGATTTAAAGCAGGCTGTGAAAACGAAAGGGATAATGAGAGAATTGAAAAAAGAAAAATTCTAAGTTTCATTTTGCTTTAGTTTTTTATTTAAAAACTCGGAGAGTCATTTTTTTAAATCAATGAGAAGCTGAATAACAGTATCTATCCGCTGGTTGAGCTGGGCTATCTGGGAGTCTATTTTTTGATTAAGCTGAGCTATTTGGGAATCTATTTTTTGGTTAAGCTGGGCTATCTGGGAATCTATTTTTTGATTGAGCTGAGCTATTTCTTGTCTTAATTGCCCCATTTCCTGCCTTAACTGGTTTACCTGCATGTCTATTTTATCGTTAAGATATCTAAAATCCTCTTCTTGCCTTCGCTTTATCTCATTTACAACTTCAAGTATGTTTTTCGTCCTTTCATCCACAACCTCATAAATAAGTTCAAGTGTAACTTTCTTTATTGCTTTCGTTATTATCTCTTTCATAAGATTTTCAAATTTTGAATTTAATCATTCAAAAGCAAATATAACATCTTTAAACTTTAAAGTCAACCCCGCACTTTCATAACCCTATTCATTCAAAACAATTCAATCTTTAACTTAAAATCACATTACAAATTCTAGACCACAATTTGAACTTCCCAACCGTCCAACCAGCTCACTTTACACCAAGTCTTTCTTTCATCAATTTTACTTCTTGGCTTGCTTTTCTAAGTTCATTATAAATTGCAATTGCGAATTCCCTTACCCTTTCTGGTTTCGGATCTGGCTTTTTAAGCTCATCCGTTAAATTCCTGTAATGTAGGTCAGCTCTCTTGCAATATTCATCAAGATATTTAATATTTCCTCCAACCATTTCAAGTTGTTTCTGGTTCAGTGATTTTTTTAATTTAGCATATGACTCCCTCACATCTGCAAGGCATTCGCCAACTTTTTCAACATACTTTTTTGCTACATCTGGGATAATTGCGTTTTCCCTTTCAATTTCGGCTTTTAAAGCCCCTGCATATCCACGCACATTGCGACAGTGATTATCAAACTCGTCAAAGTAATTTTTAAGTGATTGAGCTAAAAGAAAAACTGGGAAGATAAGGAAAATTATTATAATGTGCTTTTTTAGGTGCTTCATATCTCATCGCCTCCATTGCTCATTGTTAAATTTTTATTGATCAATCAGATAACCAATTTCACCTTAGAAAACTTTTACACAAGCTCTTTTGCCCTATCACTCCAACGAATCAATAATCCGGACCAAAAGAGAAATAATAAACTGGCTTTGAAAATGAGCCCCAATTAAATCGCCATGCGATATCAAGACGCAGCAAAAGCCCAAACAGATAAATTCTAAAACCATATCCAGTTCCAATTAACAAATCCTTTGTCACAGTTCCAGTAAATGGATCTGGTTCATAAAATGCACGCCAAGATCTCCATGAATCCCAAGCCGAACCCATATCAAGGAATATGACACCCATTATATTTCTAAATGCAAGTGGCAAAGCCCCACCGATGAAATATCTTATCAACGGAAATCTGAACTCAAGGTTCATAAGAGCAAACTTTGAACCATTTTGCTCATTGTAAACATATCCACGCAATGGAACAATTGGTCCAGATATGGCTTCAAAGAAAAAGAAATCAGCTGTGTTCTCAATCGGTATGTAATCATTTTTAATAGCCCAATTTATCCATGCATCAACTCCACCGAGCATGAAACGCTGTTTATTTTTGCCGGTGCTTCCACCAGCCGTAAATCTAAAAGCAAAACTATAATCACTCCACAAACGGAAATACTTACGATAATCAAAAATCCCTGTTAAAAACTGAATGCTACTTGAGCCAAGCTTAGGGCTTGCGTAAAGCGAAATATAATATCTTTCACCATTTGATGGGAATATATATCTCCAAAGGGAATTGTCATGAACATAAGTAACCGATGGCATTAAAATGCTTGAGCGCTCACCTATCTCCGGAAAATCAATATATTCACCAACAACATTATAATATCCAAGCCCGAAATCAATCCTTCTAAATTTATCAATTGGATAAGACCCCATCAATGTCCCACCGTATAATCTATATCTATAATAAAGCGGATAATACTGATCGCCAACACCAAAAAATCTTGCTATGTGAAAAGCCTCAATTCCCCAATTGATTCTCTTCGGAAGGTAGAAATAAGCAAAGGCATAATCGCTATTTTTCAAATCAAACACAAGACTCGTGATCAAATAAATTTGATGATTCCCGAGCATATCGCTAAACATCATAAACGCCTCACCAAGAACACCATAAAAAGTGCTATAACTCGCATTTGTATAAATTAAATCTGGGGTGAAATTAACTTTATATCTGTAAACTTTATAACGACCAGATTCATCAATGTTATCTGGAGGGGTTAATGAGTCCAAACGAGTTTTAATTGACATTGCAAGGCTATCATGTCTGAATATGTCTGCGAAAATATAACTTCGTAAGTTAACTTTTATATCACTTCCATAAGGTTGAATTGATGTTGAATCAGAACCAGCTTTCGTGGTTTCTTGCTCTAACTTTTTAGCTTTTGCAAGTTCTCTTTCTTTTTCCTTCAAAAATTCAGTAACAAAAACAGTTGGCTCAAGCTCCTGCACATTCAGCTTCCTCTCAAATGGCTGACGCAAAAGGAAAATATCAAAACCACCATTGTAAAAAGATGAAAATGCAAGTTTTGAACCATCATATGTAATTGACAACTGATAAATTCCACTTAAAGAATTTGTCAAAGGTCTTTCAATTCCAGTTTCAAGATCTTTTTCATAAATATTGTTAATTCCATTTCTGTCCGAGATAAACAAAATCTTCTTTCCATCAGGGGAAACAACAGGTGATGTTTCATCCCAGTAATCCGTGTGCGTTATTCGCTTAATCTCACGGGTTTCAATATCAATGGAATAAATATCATATTGGTTTGGATCAAAATTATACATTCTAAAATCTTGCGGGATGAAATCTTTTGAAATGAAATCCTTCCTGTCGGAAGAGAAGTAAATCAATTTCCCATCATGCGACCAAACTGGATCAGCATCACTGAAAATATCATCTGTTAAATTAACAAGCGTTTTGTTTAAAAGATCATAAACATAAATATCTGATTGTCCATGTTTCAAACCAACGAAAGCAAGTTTTGTCCCATCCCTTGACCAATCAACAGAAAAAATGCCATCAAGATCAAATGTTATTTTCTGCTGTTTCTCTGTTTTAACATCAATTACGAAAATTGCATCACGCTCACCGCTCTTTACAGCAAGTGCTATTTTATTCCCATCCGGAGACCATGTTAGCCCAGGCGTTAGAAGATGAAGCTCCTCAAAATTTTTAGTTCTATTACCCTTTACAATCTTTTTTATGATTTTCCCGTCAATTGCGGACATGATGAAAACATCAAAATAGTCATCTCTATCGGAGATAAAAGCAATTTTATCACCCGTTGGAGAAATAGCAGGGCTTGTGTTATAAAAATGATTTCGCTTCGTATGATCTGTTAATCGTTTGGCGAATTCATCTGGGGCTTCCCTTTTTGCAAAATCAGCCCAGTATAACTTCTTTTGTTCCCTCATCCATCTGTCAGAAAGTTCTTTTAAAGACATCCCAAGTGAGCTTCTTATCCCGGCTTCAACACTTCTCAAACCTCTAATCCTGTTTATAAGCTCACCAATCTTTTCATCACCGTATTTTCTTGAAATATACCAGAAAACAGATTGTCCGCCCCTGTAAGCGAAATAACCATCAAGATACTCTATCGGCGGAAGATAATCGCTCACAGCCGCATCACGCATGAACATATCAGAATTAACATCCCATCTTAAAGCGGAAAACTCTGGCAAACCTTCAACTATCCACATCGGGAGCTGAAGTTGAATGTTATTTATCAATGCAGATTGAAGTGAACCACCGTAAAACATATCGTTCATAACAGCATGAACAAGCTCATGATGTATAACATGACGAAATTGTCTATATGAACCTTCAAACGGGACGACAACTCTATTCTTGAAAAGCTCAGTCACCCCACCAATTCCCTCCTCAAGATACTCCATTACAACATTTGTCTGCTGAAAATCGTTATGCGAATTATAAACCACTATTGGAATGCGGTTTATTATCTCATACCTTAAAAGCTTGCTTATTTTAACATAAGCATCCTCAGCTACTTTTGCAGTGTATTCTGCAAGCTCATAACCGCCATCGGTGAAATAAATGTCAAAATGATCAGTTCGTATAAAATACCAAGCAAAATCCTTATACTGAACCTTGTTTTTCCCAAAAGGACCTTGCTGTGCAACTATCATTGAACTCAAGGTTAAAATAAAAACAAGGGAGATGAAAAAGCGTTTCATTTTAACACGCCTCCTGGTTTTTGATTTGTTCCTAAAAAGTTTAATCATTTTTCAAAAATTTTCGTTCCTGACTCAATTTACCATCAAAATTTGCAAAAATTCAAATTAAATTTCTTTTAGATTTTGACGGTGGATTTTTTGCTCAAGTTTAATATCAAATCTCACCTCAAAACAATCATCTTTTTTATCTTGAAAAGATTCCTCATGCGAAGCATGTAAAAATATACACCGCTTGGCATTTCACAGGAATTGAATCTAAATCTATGCCTTCCAGCGCCCATCTCTCCTAAATTAAAACTTTTTACAACACGACCAAGCATATCATAAATCAAAATCTGAACATCACCATTATAAGACAACTCAAACTCTATCTCCGTTTCCAAATTAAATGGATTGGGATAATTTTGATAAAGATCAAACCTAAAACTTTCATCCCTGTAATCCTCAAAGCCCGTAGCGAGATCAACACCGTAAATTTGCACCTCAACCTGTGATGAAGTTTCGGAGCACAACTTCACATATAATATCTTCTTGTCAAAGTTAAACCACGCCGAATTTAAACCCATGTAAAATCCCACAGAGTCATCTTCAATTTTAATTCTGATCCCATTTACCGCAACAGAATCAAACCTATCAATGAGATTAAACCTCAAAATCCAGCATCTATTCTCAATCTGACCAGTAAATTTCCCCACAGCATTGCCGATTTGAAAATTGAGTCTATTTCCCTGCTTTCTGCATCTCAATTGAGTGATTGAAAATTCACCGTTTTCATATTTCATTGTCTCTCCATCATCTTCATACAACTCAAAATCCACATCGCCAGGATAAATTTCAACCCAAAGGGTATCATCTGGAGATTCATCAACATATTTTTTGACCTTTGCCATTGGAATTATTGATGGAACTTTAACAAATAAAGGTATTTGTTCAAGCGGTGTATCAACTTGGATTGTTCTCCCACCGTTATAAATTTCACCTGTCCAAAAATTAACCCACAAACACCCAGATGGCAAATAAACATCCTTTACCCTTTGACCAGAAACAAAAACAGGTGAGACAAGGATAAAATCTCCAAAGAGATATTCATAACTCAAATTATAAACATTCACATCGTTTGGGAATTCATATAGAACAGGTTTTATAAGCGTCTCACCATATCTCCATGTTTTGTAGGCATAAGTGTAGATATACGGTATTAAGCGATAGCGAAGTTCAATATATTTTCTGACTATTTTTTCAACTTCCTCACCAAAAGCCCATGGTTCAAGTGGTTGCTCATGTCCGTGAGGTCGCATAACTGGACAAAATGTCCCAAATTGAATCCATCTGATATACAATTCGCCTGTCGTTGTCCCGCCTGTAAATCCACCGATATCCGAATTATGATAAGGTATACCAGACATCACCATTCCGATCAACATCGGTATTTGAACTTTAAGCCCATTGAAACTTTTTTTCACATCCCCAGACCAAGTGATAACACCGAATCGTTGAATTCCAGCAAATCCTGACCTCGTCAAATTAAAAATTCTTTTTTCAGGAAAATCACGCCGATAACCATCATAAAGGGTTTTCGCCCACAGAAAATTGTAAATGTTGTGAATTTTTCTTGCATCGCCAAGGTGATGTCGTAAAAAGTTCGGGTGATTTTCTGGCTCCCCAAGGTCAGTCCAAAACCCAGACACACCTTCATTTAAAAGATTTTTATACTTCTCCCACCACCAAAATTGCGCTTGTGGATTTGTCAAATCAAGCAAAGATGAAGGAGTGGCCCAAAAATTTTGAAAAATGTAAGTCTTACCCGTTGAATCAAAAGCGAAAAATTTATTTTGTTCAGCAATTGGGTAATTAAAAGAAGAAAGATTTATATATGGTTCAGATATAACAATTGTTTTAACACCTTTCGCCTTAAAATCAGACATCATCTTAACAGGATCATGCCAATTATTTCTATCCCAAGTCATATTTCCCATCTTTCCCCAGCCAAACCAATAAAGGTCAATAATTATCCCATCAAGCGGGATATTTTTTTGCGTAAATGTATTAACAATGCTTTCGGCTTCAAATTGATTCCTGTAGCCAAATTTACTCTGTAAAAATCCAAAAGCCCATTTCGGCGGAATAGGTGGAAATCCTGTAAGCCAAAAATACTTCTTGAGAATCTCTTTCATTGAAGATGCATAAATAAAGTAATAACTCATCTGCCCATCCTCTATTTTATAATACCACACAGATTGAATTGAGCTCCCAAAATCAAAGTAACCCGGAAATGTTATGTCAAAATATAAACCGTAATTGTAATTTGATTGAACAAACGGAACATTTACCTGCATCGTTTTCAAAGGAGTTTCGTATCCACCGATATGTTGATTATATGTGCTGAACGCATATCCCTTTCTATCAATATCAATCCCCTTCTGACCAAGTCCATAAAAATGTTCATCAGGTTGAATTTCAAAAAAGACATATTTCTCCTTACCACTATACCCGAATCCTCCCAAATTTCTTTCTTTAAGTAAAAGTTTTCCTCTCATGTTGTAATAGTAAATCCTTAATGGAAACTTATCAATGCGAATTGAAATTGAATCTGTCTTGATGAAAAACTTTTCCCCATCATCACTTATTTCCCATTTCACAACATCAGGAGATTGAACTACTACAAAACTTGTGTCCTCAACGACATTGCTTGAATCCTCAAAGAAAATAACTTTTACTATATCGCTTCTAACAAATTTAAACTCAACCGCACATGCCCCCGCATAAAACCTGACCCCATTATCTGTCATAATGTGCCTTGTATAGTTCCCGACAAAATTTATCTGACCGAGGGCGATCACGGGGAAAAGCAGGTTTAGAATAAATCTTCCTATTGACATCTTCATAGTAAATTTTATTTGCAACGCGCTTATTATTTTGCGAATCTATCCGATTTAATTTAAATTAATTCAAAAGCGAAAAACAAAATAACAACCGATGAAGAAACAAAAAGCGGAAATCAAAGTTCAAAAGCTGAACTTTGATAAAATCATATCCGCCATATCACTTATTTATTTTATTGGTGTTTTGAGTTTTTCGGTTGGCTATAGAAAGGTTGGGAATTATGATATAGAAACTGATTTCTTCTGGGATTATGCAATTGAGGCACGGAATATCTTAAAAGGTATAGTAAATGTCGGTGAATTTAGAGGTCCAGGATATCCTGCAATTGTCGCCATGATCTCGCTTTTCACAGGTGATTCATTTACATCAGGGCTTATCATTTCCGCCATCTCTTCATCTCTTGTTATTCTTATAACTTTTAAAACGCTGAAAAAAATTTTTGATGATAAAATTGCTTTCGCAGTTTCACTTACCTTAATTTTAAACCCGACTTTTTTAAGATACTCCTATGTTTGTGGGACAGATATGTTTTTCAACTTTCTCGTTTCATCTGCCGTGTTTTTTGCCATCATCGGGGTTTCAAAAAATAAAAATACATTGCTTTTTCTTTCAGGTCTTGCCGGGGGCTATGCGTATCTGACAAGGTATAATGGAATTTCTCTTCTTGTTGGTCTGCCATTAATGATTTTGATTCTAAATTACAAAAACTTGAAGAATGGAATTTTGAGGTCAATTTTTGCTCTTTCAGGATACCTTGCCTTTCTTCTCCCTTGGTCAATCTACTCTTATATAAAACGTGGTGAATTCTTCTATAACCGAAATTATCTTAACATTGCTTATGAAATGTACGCAAAGGGGAAAATCCCCTGGGATAATTTTTGGTTTGAAGCATCAAAAGAATATAAATCTTTCGTTGATGTTTTCTTGCGCGACCCAGCCCTTTTCATTGAAAAAGCTTTTTTGAATTTAATTGACCATTTTTGGCGTGATTTAACGCAACTTTGTGGATGGCAATTTACAATTTTGTTCATACTTGGCTTGATTTTAATGATAAACCGTAAAATTGACAATATAAAAATTGCTTACTTTGTCCAGAGCTTAACATTTTTTCTTGTCCTTGTCTTTGTGTTTTATAGCGAAAGGTTTTCAATGTACCTTCTACCAACCTACCTTTCAATCTGTTATTACATTATCAGCTGGGAGAAAATAGAACGCACAAAATTTGGGTGGTTAATTATTCTCACAGTTCTTAACCTCATCTCTCTCCCTAAAATTTCTCAGATGATAAAAAGAGATATTGATAATCAGCCGTTTGATATACTTTATGTAAGAGAACAGTTCAAAGCAAAATTTGGAGATTCAGAGAGAGGTAAAATAATAGTTGCAAGAAAACCTAACATTGCTTATTACCTAAATATGGAATTCAAACCTTTCCCACTTGTGAATAATTATGATGAGCTTTATGCCGAGTTAGTAAAGTTAAACGCATCATATCTCTATTACAGTTGGATTGAATATTATTTCCGCCGAAATTTTGAATCCCTTTTTAATTACACTTCCCCACCACCTTTCCTTGAAACTGTTGCGGTTTCGGAAAATCCACCTGCTGTTTTATATAAAGTAAAAAGGTGAAGTCATTTCTCTTCCTCGGATTTACGAACCGGAGGAATTAATGAAGACGGAAAACATCTGCGACGGTATTCAATTATTTTTTCAACAACTTCATCAACACTTTCTTTTACCATAATTTTTTTTCCGGTTGTCAAAGCTATAATTGTGTCAGGGGAAGCCTCAAGATATTCAATCAATTCAGCATTAACGACGATTTCTTGACCGTTTAACCTTGTTACTTTAATCATAATTGATCTTTAAATTTGCTTTTAACAAAAACCCCGCCACAAAGGGCGGGGATTAGATTTAACGCTTCAAATTTACTATTTCCTGCAAAAATTCATCACTTGCAGTTATTATCCGAGCGTTTGCCTGAAAACCACGCTGCGCGATTATCATACGTGTGAACTCCTCAGCAAGGTCAACATTTGATTGCTCAAGAACTCCCGACATTACTTTTGACTGAATAGCCGACCCAGGCTCATCAATTATCGGTGCTCCAGAATTCGCAGAAATATCAAACATGTTATCCCCAACTCTTACCAATCCACTTGGATTGTTAAATGTTGCAATAAGAATTTGCGCAAGAACGCGAACAGTTCCATTTGAAAATACACCTAAAATTTTGCCATCTTCACTCACAGAAATTGTATTCAAAAACCCAAGCCCATATCCATCCTGATCAGCAATCAAGCTTGAGGTTCCCTCCATTTGTGTTATTCCAGCGAATTCGCCAATTTTCCCCGGGTCAATCACTATTTCAAGCGTTTTTGCTGAATTATCACCGGGATCAATCTTTAAAGTTGAACTCCCATCATCAAAGAAGAAACTTCTTATCGAGCCGTCCTGATTAAAAACAATTTTACCACTTCCACCAGCAATTATGACTTCTTTCCCAGCAACTGAAGCTGTCCAGGACCATTGATTTGGCACTGTCGCGTCCTTTACAAATTTTAAAGTTATGTTATGCCTATTACCAAGAGAATCATAAACTGTCACAGTAGTTGATACCTCAACATCTTCAGCTTTTTGAACTTCAAGCCAGTTGCCAGGTTTGTTTTCAAAAATTGAGTTGAATCTATCTCTGCCAGAGGCAGATATGTTAAGTTCCGTGATTTCATACGCTTTTCCACCATCTGCATTTATTACAAGAGATCCTGTATCTGGATCAATTTCAACTCCTTTGGGATTGCCTATTCTAAAAGCGTTTTTCACCGCATCAGCAAAATCTTTATACTTTGATGTTGCGTTAACGGAAAAATTAACAGTTGAAATTGCTTTACCGCCAACTTTACCATCAATTGTAATTGTATCACCTGCGACAAGCCCAAGGTCATTTCCCTGAGCATCTCTTAAATTAATTAAGAGGTCATCCGCTCTCGCAACATGCGAAAATTTATCCGAAAGTTTATTTGAATTTGAAGAATAGTTTCCATTTAACCCCGAAAGAGCTGATTCAAAATTGCGATTGTTACTTGATATCAAAACGGTTTGATCAACACTTGATGTTAAAACTACTCTACCTTGTGAATCAATTGAGGCAAACAATGAACCTGCGAAATCGTTGTTAATTTCTTTAATTAAATCGTTTAAGGTATGAAAGTTACCGTCCCCAACTCCACCATCTTTGCTAACATAAGTATAAGTTTTAACTTTCGTTCCATCTTGAACCGTCACAGTTGTTGAGCCAGATATCATCCCGGTTATCACTGTGTTTGCACTCCCAGTTGCAAGGAGATCGTTTACATCTGAATTTCCATCTTCAACTGCATAAAGCCGTGCGCTACGAAGTATATTACCTTTTGGAACACCACCAGCGTTAAGATTGCCCGTAAGTTTTATAACAGATGTTG
>NZ_CZVH01000038.1:0-16039 GCF_001458555.1 Candidatus Kryptobacter tengchongensis
AAGTTCATCGTTAACCCATAATTTTAAATCAAGTTCAACAGGTGGTTGAATTTCATCAGCTGTTACAATCCACGGTCCCATCGGTGCGAAATAATCAAAACTTTTTGACCTAAACCATGGATGTTGAGCTTGGATGTCTTTTCTTTGAAGATCTCTTGCCGTGACATCTATGACAATTGTATATCCAGCGATGTAGCTCCAAGCGTTTTCTTTTTTAATCTTTTTTCCCCTTTTCCCTATCACAACTGCAAGCTCAATTTCGTGGTCAATTCGCCCTACTTCTGTCGGAATATAAATTGTCTCTAAGTGTCCTATAACAGAAGTTCCACTTTTTGCAAAAATTATCGGTTCTTCAGATGGAGGTGTTGCTCCAAATTCCCTTGCGTGTTGTTCATAATTTCTCCCCAAGCAGACAAACTTTGGTGGAAATTCAACAGGAGCGTTATACCTAAAGGACTCTTTGACGAAAAGATACTCCATCAAATTATGCTTCTCAACAAATTCAATAACCCGCTTGAAAAGGTCAATGTTAAATAGTTGCTCCCTGAAAAGCTCAGTTATAGTTTTTATACGTGGGAAATCATCAATTTTATTTTTAAGTTTTTGATAAAGTGGGAGTGCATCAGTTAAGTTAAGAATTCTACCACTTTCATCATAAATAATCCCAATGAAATTTTCCTTTTCAGTCCGTAGTGAAAGCAGTTTCATAGCTTTGTAATTTTGTTTTTATTTTCCCTTATTTTAATAAAGTTTTGGGATTTTATCAAGGAGGAAGTTTATGACAAGAATCATTTAAAAGTCCATCCCTATTCCAACTCTGATAACCGAACCAAGGCGGTTAAAATTCAGATATGAGAAGTCAAAATTTACAGGTATCTTAGCACTTGAACCGTTTATCCCGAATCCAAATGTGAAGTTTTCCTCATCGTAGTTTAACTTATATCCGCCTCTAAAGCTAAGGAAATTTTTATATGTATACTCAATCCCGAGGTTTAATTTTTCGGGTGAATCACTTGGATGTAATGCTTCAATCATTAAAGATAGGCGAGTCGGTTGATCATATTCACCTATAATTTCACCTGCCATTCCAATTTTAAACATTATTGGCATTTTGAATGAATCACCAATATATTTACTATCAACCCCAAAGTTTTGTATTGCTCCAGCTATCCTTAGACTTCTGAAACCAGTGAAATAAAGAATGCCAACATCAAAAACAAAGTTATCAGACTTATAAAACCAAATTTTTTCTCTTACATATTTAACTAATCCACCGAAAGAGAATTTATCGGTTAACATCTTTGCGTAAGAAACTCCTAAGGCAAACGCATCAGCAGAGAAAGTTTCAGTTATAATATAATTTCCCGGTTGGTCTGGGTTTGCGTTTACTGTTCCTTGCATCGTTCCGAAATCAAAACGAACAAAACTTATTCCCAAAACACCGATATTTCCAAGTTTTACTGTATAAGCTGATGCTATTTGCTTTACATCAGCAAGCCAATTTGCAAGTGTAAAATTAACAGATTGCTTCTTCGTCATAAATCCAGTGAGAGCTGGGTTTATGAAAATCGCATCTGCACTAGTGTGAAATAAAGCTACGCCTGCATCACCAACCCCGCTTGCTCTCGGGCTTACGGGAACTTCAAGGAAAACATATCCAGTTGTTCCAACCTTTTTGAAACTCTGCGAAAAAACCAAATTCAAAACTAAAAATAGAAAAGGAAAAACTTTTTTCATTTTCAAACCCTAAATTATCTTATTATTGCAAATTTACCGAGCTTCTTTCTACCATCGTTGGTTTCAATATGATAAATGTAAATTCCACTTTCAACATATTGCCCGTAATCTGTAACCTGATTCCAAGAGGCAATGCCTGAACCATCACTATGATAAATTGTTTTAACAAGGTCTCCTCTAATGGTATAAATTCTTATCACGCATGGGCTTGGTATATTAACGAATTGAATAACATCAACATCTCGTGGATTTATGAATCCAGAGCGAGCCACAAAAGGATTTGGAACTACAAGAATTTTGTCAAGATCATTTGTTGCGGGTATAGTTGCTTTAAATGGCACTATCATGCGATTTGCGTAAATTGAGCTTTCCATGGGCGGGACCCTGTTGGAATTAGTTTCTGGAAAACGAGCGTTTGGATTTGGTGGCCACGAGGAATGCCCAGTGTCATAACTCGTAATCGCATAGTAATAACTGAACCCAATTGTAACTGTCGTGTCAACAAACTTATACTTTCTCGTGGTAGCGTTGTAAAATTGTGGGTCTCCTTTTCTAATATCAGCGATTAACTCCCATGGTCCAATTGGAAGATAATTTGAACGATAAATTCTATAACCAGCAAGATCAAAAGCTTCACTACCAGAATAATCCCTATCTGGGATAGTTTCAACTGAATCATACCATTCAATCACATTAGCAATTACTCCTTCTTTCTCATCAAAAAGTCGCACTGTAAAATTTGGAGCCGGCGGGGGATCAGGAACATTATATCCGTTTTCGTAATTGAATTGGGCACGACGAGAATTTTTTAAAAGTTCATTATACCCTTTACTCCCAATCACTGATGCTCCTAAATTTGGATCTACCGCTTCTTTGTACGAAACCCCACCAATAACCTCCGCAGTCACAACTTTTATCGTATCTCCAGGTTTCAATGTCCAAGGACCTAGCGAGACAAGAGACCACATTCTTCGCGTTGTCCAAAGAGGATCAGAAGGTGAAACGACTGGAGAGGAAGCATTTCTTGGATCTTTACAAATTGCATATCTTCCATCAAGCCCAACACTTGCAGTTCCAAACGGACCATATAGATCAATTCTGTCATCAGCCGCAGACCAAGCATAACCATTTATCCTATTTGCCCTCCCTGTGCTATCTGGAGAGATATAGATAAATTTTAATCCCGGATATCCTGGAGCAAGCCACTCACCTTGTCTTTGTGGACCACCTTGGCTGTAATAACCATATTTTTCATTTCTTTCCACTGTTGCTGGGAAATCATCAGCATAGCCAAAAAGCAATCTATCAGTTGGGACAAAGAAAAAACGATTATTTCTTGCTCCCTCGCTATATTGAGGATAAAATAAAATTCTCCACGCTCTTGAGTTTATTGAAAAAGCATAAGTGAATAGAATATACATTTTATAAATCGTGGCATTATAAAGACCAAATTTGTCGTCGGGAGATAATTCATTGCTTATGTTTTTTATCACATATTCAATTATGATATAATTTTCATCTGCTTGAGAGCCACTCCATTGCATGGCTTTTCTCTCAACTCTTATAGGTAAGGGTTTATCCCCTTGATATTGAGGTTGATAGTTTGGATTATACTCCCATACGCTTTCAATTATTTCCTCTGGTCCAGGGAATTTGGTTTGCCAATGGTTTTCTATTTTCATATGCTTTCTAACAACATACTTTGCTCCTGCTTCCGGGGACACGCTTCCAGCATACATTGCCCAATCCTCCGCTGCGATAACTTTACCATTTGAATCAAGTCCAGCTACGATGAAACCACCAGAGACGAGATGTGAAGCTGGACCGCCGATATCTGCTCCGATCCATTCGGGATCAAAGCCAGGCCAATCCATTCCATAATTTATCCTTTGCCAATTATTAAACGGTGGGCAAATTTTACCATAATAAAAAGATTCCCACAACATACCCCTTTTAAAACTAAGCAAAGGTGCCGAAACTTGAGAGAACGATTGTATTGCTAAAATAAAAAACAAAATCAAAGTTTTTATTCTCATCTTGAAATGTCTTTTCTTTTAAAAACCAAGACCAATTGTAAAATAAATTTCCCTTGGGACATTACGATAGGTTGTAAAGTAATTAAATTTGTAACTTGCCCTTGGATTAAGTGGATCTTCTCCTGGTTTTAGCATATCAGGAGTTATATTCCTTTCAACCCAATCTCTCAAATCATCTTGCGATGAAAATGGGGTCAACCACCTGTTATTAAATAAATTCATCACCCTAACCCCAATTAAAATGCTCTGCTTCCCGAAGTAAATTCGCTTCGTCAAGTTGAGATCAAATTTTGCTTCAAGCGGATAACGACGGTTATTCACAACATCTTTAAACTCATCATAACTCGTCACATAAGTGAACGGTGTTCCGCTCTGCGCAGTATAAGTTAAACTTACGCTAAAATCAGAAAATGGCTTGACGCCCAAAATTTCAATTCCACCATCTTTCTCAATGTTATAACTTACAAGTGCCCTAAGTGTATGTGTCCTATCATCGTATGACAAAAAATCATTTGCTTGATTTCTTTCTTGATAATTCCTTGGATCATTTGGATCATCTGACCAAAGTGCCCTTGGACCATAATATCCAAATGTCGTCCTTGACAAACTATAAGTTAACCTATAGTTCCATCTTCCTGGGGCAACCTTATCAATTGTAATTTCAATTCCTTTTGATGCTCCGTAAGAATTATTCTCATAAGTTAAATATCTTTTGTTTCGCCTAATCCCAGCACTTGGTGCATAGATGTAAAGAGTTCCAACCTGTTTAACTCTATCATTGTAATAAGCGACAATATCAATTCTATGTGTGTTTTTATAACTGTGTTGTAAGCCAAATTCATAGCTTATTGTTTGTTTTGGTCCAAGATTTCCATTGCCATAAGCGATCCATCCAAGTTCTGTTGTTCTCATTAAGGCTTCTTTAAATGTAGGCATAGAATAAAAATGTCCATATTGTAATCTAAAAGCTGTATTTTCAGCTATTGGAAATGAAATTCCAAATCTCGGTGAAACTCTAACATAACCTCTCGTTCGCTTTGTCCTTGGATCACCTATTGCTTCAGCACCAAGGGCGGGATAAAATGGATTAAATCTATCATAAGGGATCTCCGTGTTAAAATTATAACCGTCAACTCTTACACCAACATTTGCAATCATTCCTTCATATTCAAATTTGCTTTGGACATATCCAGCGATATAGTACGGATATGCCTTGTAATATTCCGCATAACCTGTTCTTGAAATAAAAGCATTTGCTGCAAAGCTTGAAACAGCGCTGTAATATGTGTCCCAATAGTTGAGTTTAAACCCAGCTTTTATTTGTAACCTTGTTGTTATTTGGTTTGTATAATCACCGTAAACGCTCCATGCGTCAGTTCTTGCATCTTGACCGTAAAGTGTCGTAAACGAATAAACTGTTCTATACCCCTCATCCCATGGACCTGGTGGAATTGACCATACATCATCTCTTAAATAGCTTGGTCTCTGTGGCACAGGCAAAACAAGAACAATATATCTTTCTCTTGAATGATAAGCTGTCAATTCAAAAAATGAATGTTGATTTATCGCATATGTCCAGGTAAAACTTTGTGTTGTTGTTATCTCATCCCTTGGTGAATCCGTCACGAGGACATATTTCCAAGCGCCATCTCTGCCAGCCCAGCGAATATCATCCGAACCAGAAAACAAACCACCACGATAATATTGATAAAGTCCCATAAGTTTAAATTTATGCTTCGGGATCGGGGTCCAAGATAAAGTTAAAGTATAATTTTGATAAATTTGTACCCTTTCAATTGTGGGGATTCTTGTAGGTTTTTCTCTATACTCAGCCGAGATGAAAAATCTAAGAGCCTCTGGACTTGAGCCCAAAGGACCACCGAAACCAAGCAGAAACCTTCTGTAAGAAAGTTTTCTATAATCATAAACGCCAAGTGGGTTTGGTCCGCCATCGGGATTTGGTGAGTGATTTTCAACCCACTTACGCCACATTTTATAAAGCCATTCGTCTGAGGAATCAGGATACATCCTTTTCCATCCTTCCAAAGTTCCCCATTTTTTCCATTCAACCGTTTCATGACCATAAAGATAGGGACCCCAGTGGTATTGCCCTGGTGGTCTATATTCAAATCTTATTTCGCCAGATAATTTTGAACCACCTTCTTTTGTCACAACCTTAACAACACCAGATTGTGCATTCCCATATTCTGCACTAAAACCACCCGAGATGATTTCCATCTGTGCAACCGCAAGCGGATTATAATCATATTTCCACGAGTTATTTGATTTATCCCAAGCAAAACTATAACCTGGGACACCTGTATTTGTTGTTATTTGCTCAACACCATTTATCATAAAATTTAACTCATACGCTCCACCACCACGAATGCTATATGTTCCATTTGGATTTTGAATTATGCCAGCGGTTAATTCAAGAATTTGTTTTAATCCTTCAATCGGGGCACTTTCAATTTCTCTGGCTTCTATATTTACTGATGTTGAAGTTTTATCCTTTTCTATAACAGGTCTTTTAGCTTCAACAATTATTGGTTCAACCTCAATTGCTGTTGGCTCAAGCTGAAAATTAACAGTTGTCGTTCTATCAACATAAACGACAACATCCCGCACTATGACTTTTTTATAACCAACCATGCTTGCGATTAAATTATATCTTCCAGGCGGAACATTAATTATAAAATACTCGCCCTCAAAATTTGCAGCTGCTCCCATTGTTGTTCCTTCTATTAAAACATTTGCCCCAGGAAGTGGCTCACCAGTTGTTCTATCCGTGATCTTTCCGGAAATTTTTCCCTTGGGAGTTTGAGATAACGAAACTGATATGATTAAAAGAAGTGAAATTACGACTTTTAAAAATCTCATGGCTTTAAATGCTATTTTATTAAAACCATTTTTCTAAATGGCGACTTAAAGTTGTCAACCTCAAGCTGATAATAGTAAACACCACTTGGTAAATTGCCAGCGTCAAAACTTGTGATATGCTTACCGGCTTTTTGAATTGAATTAACAATTGAAAATAACCTTTGACCAAGTGAATTATAAATGTTTATCCTCACAAAGCCATCTTTTGGAATTTCATAAATAATAGCAGTTGATGAGTTGAATGGATTTGGATAATTCTGATGAATGTAGAAATTTGATGGGATATTACTTTCTTGACTTACAGAAGTTACCTTTTCAAAAACAAAGGCTTTTCTTGCGAACATGTCAATCACATAAGCTTTTGATTCATCGGGGCTTAAAGCGACATCGCAAGGTGCGTTGAACGGGGCACCTTCAAGCGTTAAAACTTCCATAGCAAAATTACCAGCGACTTCAAATGCTTTAACAGTTTGAAATCCAGAATCAGGTCGGCAAACCCATAACCTACCTTTTTTGTCTACATAGATTCCTGATGGAACAAACCTACCGAGCGCCAGAAAACCAGCAAAATCGGTCAATGCCTGCCCAGTGTAATTTTCTGGCTTAATTTGTGTTCCACCCGTCCAAATTGCAACATTTCCAGCAGTTGGATTATCTTCTGAACTATTTCTTGATGTGAAAAATGGGGTGTTTGGATTATTATAATCTCCATCAGGTATAACTGCGATATCCCGAATCACATCAGCCCCACTGACATAACGTCCACCTGGACAACTTGAGTAAAATGGCGGCGGAATATAAGCGCCGGGATCTGCAGATCCATATGAGTTTGTTATTTGTCTACTTGTGAAGTTATAAACCCTTGGAGTAGGTCCTGGATTCCCAGCCTGATATGTCGTCCCAGCATAAACAAAGCTATCCTTAGTTGCGCTCAAACCAAAAACGAAAGTCCCATAACCAGATTGTCCAAAACCAAACCCATACCTAATTTTTTGCTCCGAAGATCCGTTCTTAAAATAATCAAGCCCTGAAACACCAACATCGCTTACTGAAGCAGGTTGCCTAAAAACAACAAGCACATCATTTTGAATTGTTGTTATACCACGAAGCGAATGAACATTTGTGGTGTCATTTCTTGCCGTGTAATCGTAAACAAGCGTAAAAGCTTCCTCATTTGGTGCTTCCTTCCCCACACCGTTATAAGTTGATTTCTCTGTTTCTTTTGATGGCTATATATATGTTTCTGATATAGCAACTCATCTTGTGACTATTTTTGATCCGTATGGAAATGTTCTTAAAGCATTAAGAACTGATGGGATTCCTGGTCATATAGCAGGGATTAGCAAGAGGGAGTTTGTCGTTCAGCGTTTTGGGGTTGGCAAGATGTTTCAAAAATATAGTGTTGATGGTAATTTGTTATCTTCTTTCGGTGAGTTTTTAAAGGAGCAGTATTCCTATGCTATACCCATTGGTGTAAAAATGGTTTCAGTTGATAAGGAGATTTATTGTGCGTTTGTTATGGGTGGATATATATTAGCGTATGATGTTAATGGGGCGTTAAAATATTTTTGTGAAACAATAGATAGATTTCCCTTTCCCGAGATGAAGGTAACTCAAAGTAGGGAAAAAGATGCAAATGTTGTAAGTGTTACTCTTGACCCCAATGCTCCGGTTTCGGCTCTTGATATAAGTGTAAGTGATTCATTGCTTTATATACTTGCTGGGACAGCTTCAAAAAAGGAAGGCGGGGTGGTTATAGATGTTTATCATAAAAATAATGGTAGATATTTGTATTCATTCAAATTTTCCAAAATGTCGGACACCGAAGGAGTTCAATCTTGCGTTGTATCGGGTGAATATATCTATACAGCAGAAATTTTAAAGGATGGCAATACATGTGTTAGAAAATATAAGTTCAAAGTATATAAAGATTAAAAATTTGGGCAAACTGTCATGAGTGATCTAATTAATGTTTAAATGAGCAAGATATTTTGGGGAATTTATGAGTTGAAAATTGTTGCAGGAGTTAATCGGGGGCGTGATGTAAAAATTTTCTGTAAAAAATTTCCGTAAATTTTTTCCGTAAAAATTTTCCCCTTTTCTTGACAAAAAATTTTTGATGATTTAAATTTTAATTGAAAAAATTAAAAAACATAAACGTAGGGTAATAAAATGAGGCGACTTGTTTTATACGCTTTAAGGATTTTGTTGTTTATATTAGTTATTTTCAGTGTTTTTGTTGGGTCGCATTTGTTATTTAGTAAGCCGAGTTACGCTGAATTGCCAAAGTATAGCGTTGTTGTTTGTATCGGTCCTCTTGTTATTTGCATTCCAGGAAGCACGTATTATTGTTGTGTTGAAGGTCGTCCCGTTTGACTTTTAGATTAACTTAAAATTTAAAGGGAGGTTTTAGATGCGTATTTTTACATTCTTAGCTCTGTTCATTATTGGAATTGCTGTTGGGATCATAATAGATAACTATGTGATTGGTAAAAAACATATGGAGGCACAGAAAGCAGCTGAGGTTTATTATGATATGTTGTTAACATTAAATGGTATTGGGACTTATACAATACGCAATCCGTTTGTTATAAGAACTCCAGATTCATTGCCGGTGGTTATGGGTTTAATTAGTCCTTCAACCTGCTTTTCATGTATAAAGGATCAACTTTCAATCCTTGAGAGATTTGTATCGGATAAAAAGGTTGCTGGTGTTATTTTTCTTTCTCCCTATAGAAATTCAAGGGAGCAAATTGATGTGGTGAATAAATTTAAAAGTTATAGTTGGGTAATTGTTAATCCTGTGCCTGACACTAATTTTTTTAGCATGTTTGGAAATGTTGGCAAGTTTGGCAACTTTTATTATCCGGTGTATTTAATAGGTGGGGGTAAAATTAAAACAACTCTTTTCTTTGCATCTCTCCCAGATACAAGTTTATTCAAAGGGTGGCTTGAGCAGACTTTAAAGTAAAAATTATTAATGCGGATGAGTCTTAATTTAAGATTTTTAATTTGTGTATTAATTCTTTTGCATTTCAACTGCAAAAGAGGCTATGAAAAACAACAAGAGGAAATCACGATAAAGTTGAGTAAGCGGCTTAGTTTAGCTTTTGATTCTCTATTTGTTATCAAAGGTGAGTTAAGATTTAAGTATCCCGAAGGTGAGCATATCAGCGATTTTCTTCCTAATGATATTTGTTTTGTTGGCGGGAGATATTTCGTTGTATCTGTTGATAGGAGAAAAATAATTCAGTTTGATAGCTCGGGTAATTTTCTTGGTTTTATAGGCAAAGGTGGTGAGGGTCCTGGTGAATTTAAGGCAATTTTAGGATTATCAACGGGCTTAGGTAAAAATATAATAGCTCTTGGCGCAATTCCATTTAAAGTTGTGATTTACAAATACCCCAATTATAATGATTTTGAGGAAATTAAACTGCCCACAATCGCGCTTGATATAGTTCAATTATCTTCAAATAAATTTGTATTTTACAGTTTGTATACTAAAAATTTACTTAATTTATTGTCCGAAGAAGGTAAGATTTTGATGGAGGTTTTACAACCTTCTAACGAGAAGTTAAAATTGTTTTCAGCGCAAGCATACACTGGTTTTATGTTTGAAACTTCAAATGCTGGCTTTTTCTTTTGTGATCCTATTTCAGGTTACATATTCAGATATGATTCGGCTTTAAATTTAATTTGTAAATATGTTCCCGAGGATAATCTAAAAAAATTCTTTGGCTTTCCAAAACCTTATCCTCAAGATTTATCACCTTACGAAATAACCCAAGATCACATTAGTTATTGGAAAAGTTTTATTCACCCCCTTTCAGGTGCGTCCTTAAATGATACTTTGTTTATAGTTCAGTATTACTCATCTAAAAATATGAGAAATTGGGATAAGTTTAGCTTTAATTTAGTATCCGTTTCCGGTGAAGCTTTATTAGTTAATTCATCCGCCCCACACAATGGGATGCTGATATTTCCTGGGGGAGATGAAATTCTTGAAATTGTTCCAGGCGAACTGAAAGGTACAACTATAACTGAGGCTAAAATTTTTCGGTATAAATTGAGGCAGTCTGTAAAAGCCAAGGTAGAACCATTGAATTGATTTTAAATAATTCTAGCTTCAGCGTTAATAGTGATTGGTATTATATTTACCTTTGTAAATTATTCAAAAGCTCAAACTAAGCCAACGCGTGTTTATAATTTTACTGCTGGGCGTTGTGAACCAACCCCTGTTGATTGTTTTGATGATATTGTAATAGAACCACCTCATTAAGAGATAAGAAAGTAGGAACGAGCTGGTTTCCAACTCTTTTTGTTAAAATTAAGGAAATTAAGGAAAAAATGAGGTTTATATTTGTTGTTCTTATACTTTTTACTGCTTGCGAGTATGTAAAAAAGTTAGATAATAAATGCTATGAGTCCAAATCAGAGAATAAAGGTTGCAGGCTATATAAAGTAGGCGAGATAAAGTTAAATGAGAATCATAAGAAGTTTATAGGTGAGATTATGAATGCAAGGGTGAAGTATAAGAAAATGTTTTTAAGCGATAGGGTTAGCCCTGTTGTTTTGGTAATAAATATGAAGGGTGAAATAGAAAAAATCATTGGTAGAAAGGGTAAAGGTCCGGGAGAGATGTTGGAAGTTTTGAGTTTAGATGTTAATGATGGTTTAATTTATCTGTATGATATGGGTAACAGGAGATTTAATGTTTTTGACACAAGTGGGAATTTTTTAACTTCTTTTAATTTATCTTCAAATTTATATGGTTTAACTTATATCAAAGCAAGGGGAGATAAACTTTATTTAAGCGTAATTGAGCCTAAATTTTTGAATCCCAACGAAATCTATAAATCAAGAAATATCGCTGTTATTGATACGAGCGGGAACTTGTTAGCTTTGTTTGGAGAGAGGGATAATATTTTCAAAAAATTTAAATCAAGATATTTTAATGCAGTGTTTGATTTTGATAAGCTTGGGAATATTTATGTTGCCCAATCTGGAACATATAGAATTTACAAATATGACGATAAAAATAATTTTTTGAAGTGTTTCGGTCACCGGGGGAATTTTAATTTGATTGACCAAGATATACCTTGGGATTTACCAATTCATAAAACCATTGAGTTGATTTTGAAGTATTCAGATACCTAGTCAATCCATGTTGTAGATTCGCTAATTTATTATCAATTTGTCAATCTAACGATTGAAGGTATAACCCGAAAAGATCCGTTTTATCATCACTATTATTTGAAGGTTTATGATATTGATGGGAATTATATTCAATCGGACATAAAGTTGCCTGGTGAGATTCTTGATATAGATGAAGAGGGTAATATTTACATTTACGAGGATAATGAGCCTGGGAACAGGAGGATAGGTATATACAGGCTGGAGATTACCACAAGGTAAGGTTCGTTGTGATTGTGATGGAAGATGATTGTGTATCTTGCTTGCTATTGATATGGGGTGATAGAAAAGATTATAGACAAGTTTTAACCAGAGGTAAGGTGTAAAATTTTTCCTTCGGATGGGGAATAATTTAAGCCGAGCGATATTCTGTGCTTTTCTTATTTTGTTTATTCGCTTATCTTTGGTTAATTTTAGTTCCAGAGTCTGAGAATTTTATGTTTAAAAATAAAAGTTTTTGTGCGATGTTTAAATTTACAGAGGATCAACTTCTTCGGTTGTTTAAAAATTTTGAAAAGAAGAAAATCGCCGTTGTTGGTGATCTTATGCTTGATAGGTATATTTGGGGAAGTGTAAACAGGATTTCTCCAGAGGCACCAGTTCCCGTGATTGAGGTTGAGGGAGAGGATTCAAAGCTTGGTGGAGCTGGAAATGTGGCTAACAATATAAAATCACTTGGTGCTTTCCCATTGCTGATTGGAGTTATCGGGGATGATAGAGAGGGTGAAATTTTCCTTGACCTGATGAAAAAAGAGGGATTTAATACTGGTGGGATTATAATTGACAGTTCAAGACCGACAACGGTTAAAATAAGGGTAATAGCACATAGCCAGCATGTTGTCAGAATTGACAGGGAATCAAAAGAGCCGATAAATTACAAAATTCAGGAAAGGATAAAAGAAATAATCCTTCAAAATTTGCATGAAATAAGTGGAATAATAATAGAGGATTATAACAAGGGAGTTATAGTTAGAAATTTAATTCACGATTTGATTGAAATTGCCAATAGTTATGGTTTAGTGATAACTGTTGACCCGAAGTTTGATAATTTTTTTGAGTTTAAAAATGTGACGGTTTTTAAGCCGAATAGGAAGGAAGTTGAAGATGTACTTGGTCGCAAACTTGATTCCGACGAAAAGGTTATTGAAGCGGGGAAAATAATACTTGATAGGTTAAAATGCGAATATCTTCTTCTGACAAGGGGAGAGAAAGGAATGACGCTTTTTAGCAGGGATGGTGAAATAAAGCATATACCGACAAAAGCGAGAAAAGTGGCGGATGTATCAGGTGCTGGTGATACTGTTATATCTACGATAACTGTTGCTCTTGTAAGTGGGGCTAATATAATTGAAGCAGCTGCCCTTGCAAATTACGCCGCTGGGATAGTGGTTGAAGAAGTTGGAGTCGTTCCAGTTGATAAAGAAAAACTTTTTAAAGCAGCTCTTCTTGACTCAAGGGGTGAATGGTGATGGGAAGGATTGTAAGCATAGATGAAATAGTTCAGATAAAGAATAAACTTAAAAGCGAAGGGAAGAAAATTGTTTTTACAAATGGATGTTTTGATATTTTGCACAGAGGTCATGTTGAGTATCTTGCAAAGGCTAAGGAGCTTGGGGATGTTTTGATAGTTGGATTGAACAGCGATTCATCTGTAAGGCAAATAAAAGGTGAGGGAAGACCAATAGTTCCTCAAGAAGACAGGGCTTTTATACTCTCAAATCTTGTATCTGTTGATTATGTTGTGATCTTTGATGAGCCAACGCCTTATAATTTAATTTCAAAAATTTTACCAGATGTTCTTGTAAAGGGAAGTGATTGGGCTATTGAAGATGTAGTTGGGCGGGATATCGTTGAATCCAGTGGAGGTCGTGTTGTCCTTATGGAATTGACGCCTAACAGATCAACAACGAACATAATTAAAACTATCCTTGAAAGATTCTGCGGGAGATGAAGAGATTTTTCAAAAAATTTTTTAAAGCGGTTTTTTACTTCTCCGCTTCTTTCCTCATCATCATCTCAATTGTTTTGATAATTTCGCAAACGGAAAGATTTAGAGTTTTCCTTCATGATAGAATTGAATCTGAATTGAGGAAATCACTTAGTGGGGAAATTTATCTTGGCAAATTTTATGGAAATATATTCACAGGGCTTGGGATAGATGGATTTTATATTGGGGTTGATGGTAAAACTTTCATCAAAGCATTGAGCCTTGAGTTGAAATATGATCCCGTTGGTTTAATAAAAGGAAGTTATTCGTTTTATGAGTTGATCCTTTACAAGCCAGAGGTTTATTTGATAAGGGGGAAAGATGGGAAATGGAATTTTCAAAAAGTTTTTAAGCCAAGCGAGAGAAAAGGGGAAACAAGGTTTTCTTTTTCGTGCGATAGACTTGTGATTGATGATGGGAAATTTGTTCTTGTTGATTCGTTAAGTCAGGGAAAGTCACACCTTGCGGATAGCTTGGATTGTATTGATTACCACAATTTTGTTGTGCATGATATAAATGCTGTTTTTAGTGGGAGCTATTCTTCGGAGAGAATTGATTTTAAAAAGATAAAGTTATCTTTTGTGGTTGATGAGGATAAGTTTTCGGCTGAAATAAATGGAAAGGTTTATGCTGATAGGAATAAATTAAACGCAAGCGATTTTGAGGTTATAACTGATGGTAGCAGAATTAAGTTTGATTTTTCCGCCGAGACAAAGGATGATCTCTTTAGACTTGATAAAAATAGCGTTGAGAATGTTTACATGAGCGTTTTGCTTCGTGCTGATAGTTTAAGTTTTGGTGAATTAACAAAATTTATTCCGCAGGTTTATTTTCTTTCTGGTTCTCCTTCGGTTGATGTTGAGGCAGAGGGGACATTGAAGGATTTGAAAGTGAAAGGTATAAAAGTAAAGGTTTATGATTCCGATATTTTTGTGGACGGTGAATTGAAAAACATATTGAACTTTTCTGATTTTTTGATAAATGCTGAGGTTAAAAACTCAAAAATTAAAATTTCAGACATAAGTAAATTTGTCAGCCTTGTCAAGTTGCCAGAGTTTGGGTTAGAATATGTTGAAGTGGAAGGACGATATGTGGGACATCCGCTTGAGTTCAATTCTGGATTGGGCTTGAGATTCGGGAATTCGTTGATAAATCTTGATGGGAATTTCAAGGTAAAGGGTAATTTTGTGTATAATTTAAATTTTAAAATTTCTGGCTTAGATCCGTATGAGGTTTTAAATCGTGAGGATTTGAGAGGGTTTCTCAATTTTTCTGGCAATTTGAATGGGGATGGTGTTAATTTTGAAACGATGAAAGCACGAGCGAACATCAACCTTGAGGAATCTATGATAAATAAAATTTTGATCCCGAAGTCAAATTTCTGGTTTGAGGTGAAAAATGCCGAGATCAACGGTAGATTTGTATCGCTTTCGGAAGGATTTAAGGGATTGATTGACTTGAATTTAAAAAAATTTGGTGAGGGTGAATTTTTATTAAGTTTGAGTGGTTCTTTGTCCGAGCTTGATATTTCGCAGATAAGAGTTGATAAACCACATTTTTTGAGAAGTCATATTTCTGGTGATTTCAATTTAAGGTTCTGGGCTGGTGAAATCAACAGGATGGAGCTTTTCGCACAGCTGAATCCGTCTATCTTCGGAAATTATAGAATCAGTCAGTTGAGATTAAACGCAAAATACACTGTAAATAAAAGGAGGAAAGGTCTCATTGTTCAATCCAGCATGTTTGATCTAAATCTTGAAGGGGATTTTGACTTTAACGACTTTGGCAAATCGCTTGATCAAGCCATTAGAACTGTAGCTGGGGTTGCTGATGAAAAATTGAAATTTTCAAAGTTTGAAAAGCCCGAATTTTTGGGAATCAAAAATCCTGTTTATGTTGAATACAAACTAAAACTTAAAAACTTAACACCAATTTCCGTTTTTTCATTTGGTCAGCTTTTTCAGGCGATTGGGAATTTAAATGGCAGTTTTCTTGCCGATTCTCAGGGATTTTATTTTTACACTGATGCTGATTTAAAGCAGATAAGATATACGAATTACAAGGCGGGCAAGATTGATACATTTATGGCTGACGGGTTCAAGGGCTCAATTGATTTAAGTTATAGTGAATTATTAAGATTTAAGGCAAGGGGGGAATTGAAGAAGTTTGTCTCAAGTGGCTTTGAGGTTGGGAGTTTGAATTTAAA